>JAKEHX010000036.1 GCA_022614795.1 Planctomycetaceae bacterium
CTATCTGGCAGAAGCGGAGAAGCGCCGGGAGCCGGTATTTGTCGCCTGGCATGCCTACGCGGACATCCCGCTGCGCGAGTTTGCGGCGAAGTCGGCAGAAGTCACAAAGGCCCTGGCGGAGCGGCCGGCTGGCGAGGTGCATCCGCTGGTGGCGAAGAAGTTTGCTGCCGCGCCCGCGTCGATGGCCGAAGTCGCCGCCCGCTACGGTGAAGTGTTCGCCGAAGTCGAGCGGCAGTGGCAGGAACTTGTGAAGGCGGCGGATGACGCCAAGCAGCCGGCGCCGGCGGCGCTGCCCGATGCCGCGGCCGAGACGCTGCGCCAGGTGCTCTATAGCCCGCAAGGTCCGTGCGAAGTCCCCGACGAGCCGATCGTCAACATCGAGTATTTCGTCGATTCGGAATCGAATAGCGCGCTGTGGAAGCTCCAGAACGAGCTGGATAGTTGGATCCTGCAGTCCCCCCCGGCCGTGCGGCACGCGGTCGTGCTCCAGGACCGCGGCGTGCCGACGACGCCGCGGGTTTTCAAGCGGGGCAACCCGGCCAACAAAGGAGACGAAGTTCCGCGGCAGTTCGTCGAAGTCGTCGCCGGCCGGGATCGCCAGCCGTTCACGACCGGCAGCGGACGGCTGGAGCTGGCCCGGGCAATCGTCGATCCGGCGAATCCGCTAACCGCGCGGGTGATCGTCAACCGCGTCTGGATGCACCATTTCGGCGCGGGGCTGGTCCGCACGCCGAGCGATTTCGGCACGCGGGCCGAGCCGCCGAGCCACCCCGAGCTGCTCGATTGGCTCACCAGCCGCTTCATCGAGGAGGGCTGGTCGCTGAAGCAACTGCACCGGCGGTTGATGCTGTCGGAGACGTATCAGCAGAGTTCCAGTGCGGAATTCGGAGTTCGGAATGCGGAATCGCGGCAGGAGCCGCCGGCATCCACTCCGCACTCCGCACTCCGCACTCCGCACTCGATCGATCCCGAAAACCGCTATCTGTGGCGGATGAACGAGCGGCGACTGTCGTTTGAGGAAATGCGCGATTCGCTTTTGGCCGCTGCGGGCCGGCTGGACCGGTCCGTCGGTGGGCGGGCGGGCGACTTGTTCGCTCCGACGTTTGCCCGGCGCACGCTCTACGGATCGATCGACCGCCAGTTCCTCCCCAGCACGCTCCGGATGTTCGATTTTGCCAACCCCGATCTGCACATTCCCCTGCGGAGCGAAACCACGGTCCCCCAGCAGGCGCTGTTCTTTCTCAATCATCCGCTGATGGTCGGCTATGCCCAGGCTTTGGCAGGGCGCACTTCGGCGTCAGCGACCGGTCGGGTGCCACTGCTGGCTTGCCCAGCAGTGCCGACCGGCCAGGAGCGCGTCCAGCAGCTTTACCGGTTCGCCTATCAGCGGCCCGCCACGCCCGAGCAGGTACAGGCGGCACTCGAGTTCGTGAAGGCCGCCGAGCAGGACGAGCCGCCCCCCATCTCGCCGACCGTGGCGGCCTGGCAATATGGCTTTGGGACTTTCGATGAGAAGTCACAGCGTGTGACCGGCTTTGAGAAGCTACCGCACTTCACCGGCTCGGCGTGGCAAGGAGGACCGGCTCTGCCCGACGGCAAGCTCGGCTGGGTGCAGCTCACCGCGCTCGGCGGTCATCCGGGCAACGACCTGGCCCACGCCGCAATTCGCCGCTGGACCGCCCCTAGCGACATGCAGGTCCGCGTGCAATCGACGCTCGTTCACGAGCCCAAACAGGGGCAAGGAGTCCGCGGCTTTCTGGTCAGCAGCCGGGCGGGACTACTCAAGCAAGTGGCCGTCCACAACGGCCAGGAGGACCTGAACGCGGACGTTCTGGACGTGAAGGCCGGCGATACGCTCGACTTCGTCGCCGACATCGGCAAAGAGCTGAGCCACAACCAGTTCCTCTGGAAGGCTGTGATTACACCCCTAGGTCCAAGCGACAAAGCCGCCGAAGCAAAGGCCGCCCAGCCAACCTTCGACGCGTATCGCGACTTCGGCAGCCAGCCGGTGAAGCAGCTTGATCCGTGGGAGCAGCTCGCCCAGGTGCTGCTGTCGGCGAATGAGTTCTTGTTTGTGGATTAGGGCAACCAAGCAGACCGTGCTGCGCTACGTCGAGCGCAATCCATACCGCACCGGGCTGATAAGCGGCGTGAACGACTGGCTGTGGAGTTCGCTGCGACTGCACACGAATCGTCCCACGTGGTACAGTGACGGTGCGGCGCGGCCGGCACTGGCCGGCTCATGTCATCAGCCGCAGACTGATGCCGAGCTGGTCGCCTTGCGGCGCAGTGTGGAGCGCGGCGTGCCCTACGGCAGTGAGCGCTGGCAGAAGAAAACGACTAGCGCCTTGGGTCTGGAGAGCACGCTCCGTCCCCGCGGCCTGCCACGCAAGACCGAAGAATGTGGCCTGACGCTTGACGCTTTTCCTTACTTGACCCTTTTTCCTTACTTTTCCTCATTCTCTTTAGAGTACGTCACCTTGACACCTGCGTATCTGCGTCTCGTGGTCGTTGTTGCTCCGCTTGCGGTATTCATCGGATGCGAGCGGTCAGCGGACGTTGCAGGCTCACCAACTGTTTCAAAGCCCTCTGTTCCGCCGGCGCCTCCTGCGCCTCCTGCGCCGCCCAGCCCTCCCAGTGCGCCGCCCGCACCAAGGACTGGTTTGCCAGGAAACGCCACCGGTGCGAACGAGTGGACGGTCCACACGTCCCAAGTGGGAAGATTCAAGGCAATGTTCCCACCGGGGAAACTCGAAGATCGAGAGGAGCCAACGACCACATCAGACGGGTCCGCCGTGCGGAAAGGTACCTGCGTACGCATTCCCAACTATGGGAATTTCTATGTTTGGTATACGAAAAAGTCGAATGCCTCTGCGGATCCAGACGGCGATTGTCGCTACGTAGCGGACAAAGCGACGAGTGGGATGGCTGCTGCATCTGGAGGCGAAGTGTTATCCAACGTCGAAAGGGCTGTTGGTAACCATAAGGGAAGACAATGCAAAGTCACAACGAGACGGCCCATTGATACTGTCCAACACATTCTTTATGTGGTCGATTGCGACTACTTGTACCAAGTCATGGTGGTAGGCCCCCCTGGCACTCCGTCAGATGCGGAAGTCGAGAAATTCTTCGCATCAATCACAATTATTGAGTGAAACCGATTTGTGCCAAGAACGGCGGAAACACGACCTTGGGACTTTGACTCGTGCCGCCGAATCAACCTTCGACGCATATCGCGACTTTGGCAGCCAGTCCGTGAAGCAGCTTGATCCGTGGGAGCAGCTCGCCCAGGTGCTGCTGTCGGCGAGTGAGTTCTTGTTTGTGGATTAGTTCAATCAGGCTAGAATTGGGACATGACGGCCAAGCTATCCGATGAATTGGTTGATGAGCTGGAGCGAGCAGGTGACCAGCCACTACGCGTGGAGAACCCGCGCAATCACAAGCTTTATGTCATCATTGCGGAGGAACGGTTGACAGGGCCGACTCCGGCCGACGCGAATGGCCAGTGGACCGAGGCAAAAAACGCCCGTCGGTTCGCACTGATCGACAAGGAAATTGCCGGTACGCTCAGCCAGAAAGAGGCCGAGGAACTTGCCGGGCTGTCGCGCGAGATCGACGACTACCTGCTGCGCGTCGCTCCCTTGCCGATCCACGAGGCGCGCGAGTTGCACGAGCAGCTTCGGCGGTCAATCGCAACTGCTGACTGACCGCAACGCATGATGCCCTTTCAATACCCGCTAGCGCCGCACGTTCGTCGTCATGGCCCGCGGGGTTATCGTGATCGTGAAAGTTTTCGCCCGTGGCTTCGTGACGAGTTTGCCTTTCGATGCGTCTATTGCCTGCGGCGCGAACAATGGGATCGTGCGACCAGTCTGCACGTGGAACATTTTTTGCCTACGAGCCAGTTTCCCGAGCAGGAATTGGCGTACGACAATCTGCTCTATGCTTGCATCCGCTGTAACGCGGCGAAGTCAGATCAAATCGCAGCCGATCCTTGCCGAGTTCTGCTGGCCGATGCCGTGACGGTTCACGCCGATGGCCGTCTGCTGGCCAGCGAGCGCCGAAGTCGGCAATTGATAGCGCAGCTTCGTCTCAACAACCCAGAGATGGTGCATTTCCGCCGTTTGTGGCTCGAAATCATCGCAATGGCGGAGCAGGTCAATACCAGACTTTACGAAGAGCTTCTCGGATTTCCCAATGACCTGCCGAATCTGCGCGCCTTGCGTCCACCACGTGGCAACAGCCGACCGGAAGGAATCGAGCAATCCTATTGGACGAAGCGCGAGCGTGGCATCCTTCCCGTGAGCTATTGAGGCCGCATCGCGATAATGACGGCTAACGGCTGATTGGACAGCACTCAGTTTAAATATATTCAGGACTTCGAGGCGGCAATCTGGCGCTCAAACTCCTCGCGAACCGACGCCAGTTTCCACAACACCTTCGCTCGTTTGATTTCAAATACTTGGGCGAGCGTTGCGCGAATTTGCGTCAACACGTGCTCTGGCGTGCCTTCTACTGCAAGCAACTCCCCTATTGATTTGTCGTGGCGGTCGCGACTTGTTGTAGAGTTGCAAAAACTGCATGCCGTGACCGTGTTCATTGCATCAATGGCGAGGACAATCTGTTCTCGCTCTTGCGGTGCCAGCAAATTGAAACGGTTGGCCACAGCTGACCGCAATTCCTTGACATATCCACCTTGCGACTCACCGATCAAGTGTTCGACGGTCAGTTGGCGCCACAAGTCAAAACTCACTGGTTCGCCCCCGCATCCGCAGAGTTGACATTTCCACGCACACCTGCGATGAACTTTTTCTGCGTAGCCGAACAGCGACTGGCAGTTACGGTAATCGTACTTTGTTCCCATGAGATTCGCCCCTCTTCCGTAATGACTTCTATGGCTACACGGCCGCGACTGCGACCTGCCGCGGCACGGTGGCGCAGGATAACGATGGTGGCCCTCGCTGGCGCGTCGGGTTAGTTTATCAGGAGGTCTTGGCTGGTTAGGATGTTCCTAGGGAAGACCAAATGTTTCTCAATCGACGCGACATGCTGTGCCGGGCGGGAACGGGGCTGGGGATGCTGGGCCTGGGCTCGCTGCTGGCCGATCGGGGGCTGCTCGTCGGTAGCACGCTGCGCGCGGCGGAAGCGAAGCCTGCTGGCAATGGCGCGAGCGGTCCGCTGGCGCCCAAGCAGCCGCATTTTGCCGCGCGGGCCAAGCGGGTCGTCCATTTCTTCTGCAACGGCGGGCCGTCGCACGTCGATACGTTCGACCCCAAGCCGGCGCTGGCCAAGTATGCCGGGCAGCCGCTGCCGAGCACGCTCCTCACCGAGCGGAAGACCGGGGCCGCGTTTCCCTCGCCGTTCAAGTTCGCGAAGTACGGCGAAAGCGGCCTGGAGATCAGCGAGATTTTCGCCAAGACCGCCCAGCACGCCGACAGCCTGGCCGTGATCCGCTCGATGTATGCCCACGTTCCCAATCACGAGCCGTCGCTGATGCTGATGAACTGCGGCGACTCGGTGCAGGCCCGGCCGAGCGTCGGGGCCTGGGTGCTCTACGGCCTGGGGGCCGAGAATCAGAATCTGCCCGGCTTCATCGCGATGGTTCCCGGCGGCATGCCGATCAAGGATTCCGAGAATTGGCAGTCGGCGTTTTTGCCGGGGGCGTTTCAGGGCACGTTCATCGACTCCAAGCACGAGCAGCTTGAGAAGCTGATCGAGAACATCACGCATCCACACGCGAC
>JAKEHX010000373.1 GCA_022614795.1 Planctomycetaceae bacterium
ATTCCACTGGCGGTCTATGTCAGGCTCCTTGAGCTGTACGGCCACGAGAAGATCGTTTTCAAGCCGGAGGCAGCGCCGATCGGTCCGCATCTCTCGGCCCTGCGCGACGCGACCGACGGCAAGGCCCGCATTTTCGAAGGCTCGGGGGGCATTCTGCTGGTCGATAGCTTCCGCCGCGGAATTACCGGGACGATGCCGGGCATGGAGATGCTCGAGGGGATCGTCGCCCTGTGGAAGGCGCTGGGGCGCGGCGATGATGCCGCCATTTATCGACTGTATTATCCAATCTGCGCCGTCGTCGCACTTCAATTGCAGGCCGGGCTCGACGGCTTCTTGGCCATTGAGAAGCACCTGCTCGCGAGCCGGGGCATTTTCACGACGGCCCGTCGGCGCCGGCCCTACTCGTGGGAGCTGGACTACGAAACGGCCGCTGAGGTCGAACGGCTCGTCGGACATCTTGAATCGGTCCTTGCCAGCCACGATCCACGTCCGGAGTGAATCCATTGACGACGATTGTTCGTGCGCCTCAGTCCGGTTGCCGGATCGGCATCGCCCGGTGCGACATAACGCCGCCGATCGGCATTTACCATCGCATGTGGGGCGCAGCGCTTCACGACCGCGCCACCGGCATTCATCGCCCGCTAACCGCGACGGCTTTATGCATCTCTTCCGACATCAATGCTCCGTTCAGCGTCATCTTGTCGCTCGATCACTGCATTCTCGACGGCCCGACCTTCGCCCGCCTGCGAAGGGCCGCGTCGCTGCCGCGATCCGCTGTACTTGGATCCTTCGTACCATGCGACTCGCACGTCTGCCTGACTCACACGCACGGCAGCGGGTGGCTGTCGGCGAGTCGCTCGAACCTGCCGGGCGGTGAGCTGATTGAGCCGTATCTCGACGAGCTGGCGGACAAATGTGCTCGCCTTGCCAGGCAGGCAGAAGCAAACTCGCGGCGGGCAACCATCATTTATGGCACCGGGCGCTGCGGCCTCGCTGCGCACCGCGACTTTCGCGACCCCGCGACAGGCCGTTACGTTTGCGGCTTCAATCCTGACGGGCCGGCTGATGATACACTCTTGGTGGCTCGCATCGTCGCCACCGATGACGGCACGACGCTGGGCACCGTGGTCAACTACGCCTGCCACCCGACGACTCTCGCCTGGCAGAATTCGCTCATCAGCCCGGACTACCTGGGCGCCATGCGCGAGGTCGTGGAACGCGAAACTGAGGCGCCCTGCCTCTTCCTGCAAGGCGCTTCGGGCGACCTGGGGCCACGGGAGGGGTTTGTGGGTGAGCCAGAGGCGGCCGATGCGAACGGTCGCCAACTCGGCTATGCAGTGCTAGCCGCTCTCGAGGCGCTGCCGCCGGCGGGAACGCAGTACGTGTATTCCGGCCCCGTGGTCTCTGGAGCGACACTGGGGACCTGGTGTCACCAGTCGTGGGAGCCTTGCGATCTGTTGGGCACGGGCCGAGTGAGCGTCAGCTTGCCGTACCGACTCGACTTGCCATCGCTGGAACAGTCGCTGCAAGCTCACGAGCGGTGGCAGTCCGCAGAAGCCGAAGCTCGCCAGGGCGGCGACGAGAGTCGCGTCCGCGACTGCCGAGCCCAGGTTGAGCAAATGACACGGCAAATCGCCCGGCTCGAGGCTTTGCCAAAGGGTGCAGAATTCCCCTATCGGTTCGATCTGCTGGTGATGGGCGATTCGTTCTGGATCTTCTGCCCTGGCGAGTTGTATCAGGCATTTCAAACGACCCTGCGGGCCCGGTTTCCGGAACAGGCCCTGATCATCGCGACCATCGCCAACGACTGGCAGCCGGGATATATTCCAACTGCTGACAGCTACGGAAAGGGCATCTATCAGGAAGCGCTCTCGCCACTTGCGGCGGGCGGGCTGGAGAAGCTGATCGACGCCGCAGCCAAACAGATCGCATTGCTGATCGAAGTGCGCTCGCCGAGCCGGTGATGAGCAACACGATGCAGCCCTTCGTCCCAATGCCCAAGGTATCCCTATGACGAATCCAATGGCCTCTGCAATCAAGGGATCCAAGTTCGCAAATTCGCTGCTTTTCGCGTTGTTGCTCGTGTTGGCCGTTGTTCCAGCTGGGTCCGCAGTGCCAACTGGGTCCGCACGCGCGGCAGACCGGCCCCCGAATTTCGTCGTCATTTACTGCGACGACCTCGGCTATGCCGATATCGGCCCATTCGGCGCGAAAGGCTACGCGACGCCCAATCTCGACCGCATGGCCGGCGAAGGAATGCGGCTGACGAGCTTTGAGGTTGCGGCGGCTGTGTGCAGCGCGTCGCGCGTCGCACTTTTGACCGGATGCTATCCGCAGCGAGTGGGAATCCTGGGAGCGCTGGGGCCGGCAGCCAAACTCGGCATCCACGACGATGAGGTACTGCTGAGCGAGATTCTCAAGGCTCGCGGCTACGCTACGGCGATCTTCGGCAAATGGCACCTGGGCCACCACCCGCAATTCCTGCCCACGCGGCACGGCTTTGATCGTTATTTCGGCCTGCCGTACTCGAACGACATGTGGCCGCTGCATCCCACAAACAAGACCTTTCCGCCTTTGCCGCTGATCGATGGCGAGAAAACGATCGAGCACAACCCGGACCAGACGCAGCTGACTACGTGGTACACCGAGCGGGCGGTGAAATTCATCGAGGAAAACCGCGAGCGGCAGTTTTTTCTATACGTGCCGCACAGCATGCCGCACGTGCCGCTGTTCGTTTCGGACAAGTTCAAGGGGAAGACCAAACGGGGCCTGTTTGGCGACGTGATTGCCGAAATCGACTGGAGCGTCGGGCAAATTCTTGACGCGCTCAAGGCTCATGGAATCGACGAGCGGACGCTGGTTCTTTTCGCCAGCGACAACGGGCCATGGCTGTCGTACGGCAATCACTGCGGCTCGGCCGGCCCGCTGCGCGAGGGGAAGGGGACGGTGTGGGAAGGGGGGCATCGCGTGCCGTGCGTAGCACGCTGGCCGGGCAAGATTCCTCCCGCCAGCGGATGCGACGAATTGTGCGGCACGATCGATGTACTGCCGACATTCGCCAGGCTGGCCGGAGGCGAGGCGCCGCAAGACCGCCTCATCGATGGCCGCGACATCTGGCCGCTGCTCGCGGGCGACAAGCGGGCCAGGTCGCCCCACGAAGCGTTCTATTACTACTGGGACTACGGCCTGGAAGCGGTTCGCAGCAGAAACTGGAAGCTGCATTTCCCGCATGAGTATCGCTCGCTGGCCGGCCCGCCCGGCAACGATGGCCAGCCGGCGCCGTACGAGCAGCGAATGACGGCGCTGGCGCTCTTCGACCTGGCCGCCGATGTCGGCGAGACGAAAAATGTCGCCGCGGAGCATCCCGAGATCGTGGCGAAACTGCAGGCACTGGGCAATCGCGCCCGCGACGATCTGGGCGATTCGCTCACTAATCGCATGGGGAAGAACCGCCGTCCGGCTGGAAAGCTGCGCGAATAGGCCGCGGCCCGGTCACTTCGTAACGGTCAGCCAAACCGCGGCGTGCTTGTCGGTCAGCGGCAGGCCGAGCCGGAAACGAGCAACGCGGACCAATTCGCCCTCGTCGTTCTTGAACCGGCCTTCAATCCGGATGGGACCGCCGCCTGGCTGAATGGCCGCAGGATCGGCCTTCAAGATCAGCTTGGCGTTGGCCGGCGCTGCCGCCTGCCCGCCCCCACGACGCCGGCTGCGGCGGCCGCTTTCCTGGCCACTCGCGCCGCCCGTCGCTTGCACATTCAGCGGTTCGGCCGCAACTCCCGCCGGCAAGTCGAGCACGCGAATCTCAACCGACTCCGCGAATCCCTCCAGGCCGGTTGCCGTGAGCGGAATTTCCAGCGGTTTATCGGCAGCAAGGACAAATGAATCGGCGGCGAGCGACAACTCGAAGTCGGGTTCGGGCGAGTCGATCGAGAGCCGATAGACCATCCGCAAGCCGCCTCGGCCCGCCAGGTCGCGTACGACGACACGCTGCTGGCCATCCGCAGCGATGGTCGCCGAAAGCGTTGGATCGCGGTCGTCGCGCCCCGCGTCGTCCTGCTCCGCGACCACCTGGCCGACGGCATCGATCAGGGCAATCGTGAGATCGGTCGGAAATCCCAGGCTGCCGGCCGCAGTACGCACGCGGACCTTTTGACCTTTCGTTCCCGAGAACGCAAACGCGTCGGTGTCGTTTGCGGATTCCAATCGCCCGCTGATCGTGACGGGAAGCTGCACCTGGTGCGGCTGCGACGGAGCGCTGTTTTCGGCGGCGACCACTGCCGCATAGCCACCGCGCGGCGCCGGCCAAACGCCCGCCGCATCAGGGCGGAATAGCCACGCCACTGCCTCGTCGCCGCCGGGCGGTACGTCGATGATGGCCGGCTGCGGCAAGTTCCAGCCCGCCAGCTGCGCCTGAGCCGCATCTTTGGAGAGGGCGAGCGGCAAAACATGATCGACAAATCCGCCCGTGGTGAGCGTCAGCCGATAAACATAGGTTTCACCCCCAGCGAAGCCGATCGTGCTATTGGGCTCGGACGGAAAGGCGAACAGCCGTAGCAGATGCGGGCCATCCTTGCGGGCAGTAAACGCGATCTGCGGGTCGAGGCCGATGGCGTCATGATTCTGAGCAGCAACATAGGCCTCGGTTACCGTTTGCTGCGTCAATGAATCGGTGCGCGGCGACGTTTCGCAGATTTGAAGCACCGCGTCCAGCGGCGAGGCGAGCACCGAATTGGCCTGGAGCGATGCGACCAGGGTTTGGCCCTTGGTGAGCGACATCAAAAAACAATCCTCATCGCCGCTCTTGCCCAGGCGGCCATTGATGGTGACTTTCGCATCAGTCGGCATCGCCTTGCTGGGCGAATCATTCGGCTCGATTTCGTCCAACTCGGGCAATGTACCCACAATGAACGGCCGAAGTGACGACGCGCCGCCACTGCCAAACAGCCGAAGCCAATAAACGCCTGGGGCGGCGTCCGCGGCGATAGTCACCTTCAGCTTGCCTTTTTCGGCCTCGCTCGTCGCGCTCAGCCCGGGGCGGTCGGACCAGATTTGCACTGGCCAGTTCGAGAATTCGCCCGCGGCCGTGATGGTGGCAGTCTGCCCGCGCTGGCCGCCGGAGGGAAAAAAGTAGTTGACCTTGGGGGGCGCGGCAAGGAGCGGCTGAGCGAGCACAGGCAGCAATGCCCACGACAGTAGCCGACAAAAAGGGGTCGGGAGTCTTTGGCCGTATGACGATTTCATGAAAGACGACATCCTCTACGGCCAAAGACTCCCGACCCTGCGCCTGCGGAACGCCACGGAGGGCATTCCCTACAGCGCTACGCCATCAGCTCCCGAATCGGCGTCGGGTCGCTCACCAGGTGGACCGGCCGTCCCTCGTGCGTGTAGTACATCTTGTCGGGATCGATGCCGAGCTTGGTGTAGATCGTGGAGACGAAGTTCTCGGGCGAAAGGACCCGCTCGATAGCGGCGAAGCCCTTGGGGTCGGTGGCACCGACCGCCTGCCCGCCCGGAGTTCCGCCGCCAGCAAAGAGGACGCTCATCGCGTTGGACCAGTGGTCGCGGCCTGCGTCCTTGTTGATTTGCGGCGTCCGGCCAAACTCGCCCAGGGCGATCACCATCGTTGTGTCCAAAAGTCCCCGCTCGGACAGATCTTCAACGAGCGTCGCAACCGTGTTGTCCCAGGCGGGCATCCGCTTGTTGAAAGCGTTGAACAGATCGGTGTGATGGTCCCAGCCGCCATCGTAGAGCGTGATGAAGGGCACGCCCGCTTCGACGAGGCGGCGGGCAAGCAGGGCCCGTTGCCCGAATCCGGTGCGGCCATATCGCTCGCGGGTCTTCGCCGGCTCGCTGTGAATGTCGAACGCCTTCTGGGCGTCCTTCGAAAGGACAAGCGAGTAACCCTGCTGGTAAAACTGGTCTATGTCGCGGACCGGGTCGGCAGCCGCGTCGTCCTGGATCCGCTGCATACGATCGACGAGCTTGCGCAGGTCCTTGCGGCCCTGGAAGCGGCCCTCGGTCAGCTCGCGCGGGATGGCCACGTCGCGCACGCGGAAGTTGGGGTTCTCGGGGTTCTCTTCGACCACGAATGGGGCATAGCGGGCCCCCAGAAAGTTCGGCCCGCCGGAGCGCGACATCTCGGGCATGGAAAAATAGGCCGGCAGTCCAGGAGGAGCGCCGCACTCGCGAGCGACGGCCGAGCCGAGGCTCGGGTGATAGCTGACAAACGCCCCGCAGCCGACCGGTATCCGCGGCGGCGCACCGGTCATCATGTAATGATTCCCGGCGCCGTGGTTGCCCTGATCGTGGCGGATCGAGCGGACCACGGCGAACTTGTCGCTGATCGAAGCCAGCCGCCGCATGTGCTGCGAAAAATGGACGCCGGGCGTCTTGGTGGCGAGCGCGTCGAACTGGCCGCGGAATTCCTGCGGCGCATCGGGTTTGGGGTCAAAGGTCTCGTAGTGCGAAGGGCCGCCATCCATCCAGATGAGGATGCAGGCTTTGGCCTGGCGCGCGGGATTGACCGCGGCGGAGGCGGTCGAGCGGAGCGCCCCCGCCAGGCCGCCGCCAAACAGGCCGGCCAGCCCAAGGCGCAGGCAGTCGCGCCGCGTGAATCCTTCGCAGTTGTGGTGCAGCGTCATGGTTTGGTCCTTCAAAATGTGGTCAGTCCTTAAACATGAACTCGGGGGTATTGAGCAGGGCCCACATCAGGTCTTCCGTGGCCTGCCGGCGGGTCATGTTTTCTTCGGCGAAGTGTTGCCGCGCGATCTCGCGCTCGGCGTCGTCAGGCAAACGTGAATAAACCAGCAAATACAGCTCTTCGACAATCCGCTCGGGCGATAGATCGCTGGCGGCCAACCGCGCCGCTCGGGCGCTGTCGGCAGTAACGCGGCTGTGGAGCTGCGGGGAGTTCATCAAATGCAGCGTCTGCGTGACGGTGGCATCGCTCGTCCGCTCGCAGGGAGGGTCCTGGTTTCGGTTAGGCCGGCCGAACGTGTCGAGAAAGACCGATTCCACTCTGGTCGTCCAGATTTCACTGGCTCGGGAATTGGCCGGCGTGCCGCGGAGCTGTTCGCTGACGCCGGCTATGTCGGCGAAGGCATCGGCCAGCACTTCCGCTCGTAGCCGGGTGCGGTAGTGCCGCGAGTAATTCTGCCGGTCACCGCTATTGCGCTCGCCGGGAAGGGAGCTGAGCGAATAGACGTGTGAAGTGCAGATGGCGCGGACAAGCTCCTTCAAGTTGTATCGGTGTTTTCGCAGCTCGCCCGCCAGTGCGTCCAGCAAGGCGGCATTGGTCGGCGGATTGGTGGCCCGCAAATCGTCGATCGGCTCGACGAGCCCGCGGCCCATCAATTCGGCCCAAATCCGGTTGGCGATTACCTGGGCGAAGAAGGGGTTGTCGTCGTCGGTCATCCAGGCGGCGAGCGCCTTGCGCGGATCGGCGTCGGCCTCGATCTGGGGGGCCTCGCCAAATAGCGGACGGGGAGTTAGTGATTTGCCCGACAGCGGATGCTCGACCGATCCGGTCTTTTTCACGAGGACTGTCTCTTCGCCACCGGAGATCGGCGGCGAAATACCATTCCCTTTAAACCCCACGCGGGCAAAGTAGGCGGCCAGGCTGTAGAAATCGTCCTGGCTCCACTTTTCAAACGGATGGTGATGGCACCGGGCACATTCCAGACGAATTCCCAGAAAGAGCTGGCTGACCAGCGTCGTCATTTCGGCCGGCTCGCGGCGGTCGCGAAAGAGGACGGCAGCCCCATTGTCCCAGGAGCTGCCCTTGGCGGTCACCAGTTCGCGGACGAATTGATCGTACGGTTTGTTCTGGCGAAAGCTGTCGCGAATCCACGCGTCGTAGTTCAGCACCGCCTTGATGCCCACGCGGTAGGGATTGGGCCGGAGCAAATCGGCCCACTTCGCCGCCCAGTGATCGGCATATTCCGGCCGCTCGAGCAGCTCATCGACGACACGTGCCCGCTTGTTCGGGTCGCCATCAGTCAGAAAGCCGCGGACTTCGTCGGGGGTTGGCAGGCGGCCGATAATATCGATGTGCACGCGGCGCAGGAACTTCGCATCGCCCACCGGCGGCGAAGGGGTGATGTTCAGCGACTTGAGCTTCGCCCAGGCCAATCCGTCGATGAAGTTGTTTCGTGGCAAGCCGGCGTAAAACTCTTTGGGCACATCGCCGGCGAGCGGGATGGCGACGCTGGTCGTGGCGATCCGATTCATGTAACGGGCCATGATCGTGGCTTCGCCTGGAATTGGGCCGGCTTTCACAAGGCCGGTCGCATCGACGCCGACGATGCCCGCTTCGCTCGATTGATATTGGGTGCGGGCGGTCACGTCCCGCGTGCTGCCGTCTGAATAGGTTGCCGTGACGGAAAGCTGGACGTTTTCGTTGGGTTTGAGAAACTGCTGAGCCGGGATTACGGAAACGCCCGTCAGCTCGGGCTCGTTTTCGGTCCGCCGCGGCGCGCCTTGCTCAATCCAGTGCAGCAGCGTGCGATAGTCGTCGCTACTTGTTTCCAGGCGAAGTCCTCCGCCGTGGGGCAATTTCGTGGAGGCTTTCAGCAGCACGAGACTATGCTCGGGCGCGGCGGGAAAGACGCGGCGGCCGCGGGCCTGTTGCGTCAGCGCCTGGTAATCAAACTCGGGATCGAACGCCAGCAGCGAGAGTTGAAAGCCGTTCTGGCCTCTCGCTTTGCCATGGCAGGTGCCCTGGTTGCAGCCGCGGGCGGTAAGGATGGGGAGGACGTCAAGCTCAAAGCTGGGCACCGCTTCGGTGGCCGTGCCGGGCCGGTCACCCCCCAGCGCAGTGTTTCTGCCGGCGGGCTGCGCGACGGCGGCGGCCGTGGCAACGGCGATCGCGCCAAAGAGGCGTAGAAAGGACATCCGGACGGCACTCCGAAAGTCGGCAAGGACTTGGAAGGGGACTGCGGCGGGCGCTGCGGAGGTCGGCAATCAATTGGCAGGCGGGCGGTTGGCGAGCCAGCGGCGTGCCCAGCCAACCTCAGTCCAGTGTCGGGAAGGGGGCAACCCATGTCAAGGTTTGCCCACTAGCTTCGGCACGCGCGTTGCCGTACGTAATGACGCCCACCACATCATTTTTTTTCCTGCCTCGACTATGTCCGTGCATTCCTCGGAACGTATTCAACAAGCGGTTCGCGACTGCATCGCTCGCTGCCCAAACCATGACGAACCGCTTGTTTGTATTGCGGAGTTTGCCAGTCGCTTACGCAATGACCCCGCTTGGACTGAGGAGGAGATCGCGCTCGTACAAACAACCGCAGTCAGGGTGTTGGCCCGCCTGCATAGGGGGGAAGAGTGACACGGGCTGTCGCGACAGCACGACAATGTGTCGCGTCGTTTAGCGCGCCGACTCGCTCGGGCCAGCAGCAGTTCTCGGAGCTGTTACTCCCGCTAAAGTGCGCAGATCGAGCAGCCGCTCGCCTCCAGGCCGGTCGAGCGGGCCCTTGTCGGTAATGTATTCAAGCAGCGCGGCAATCTTCTGCTCGGGTGTCGGTTCCGCCGTCGATTCCCTGCCCGGAGCGGCTCCCCACAGCACGCGCGTGTCGCCTGGCGTCCGCAATTCATAGTGGATTTGCCCGCCCGCGGTTTCACTAGGGAGAATGCGGTAGAGTCCAGCCGTCTTGAACCGGTCGCCCCACGCGTCGGCGATTTGGGCCGCGCCCGCGACACACTCGTCTCCCCAAGGGGAGCCATAGACTCCGGCGGGCGTGGAATTGATCCCGCCGATACGCAGGTAATCGGCTGCCTGATTGCCCGCAAAATCGAGCGACGGCAGGAGGACCCCTTCGCCATCGACAAACAGCAGCTCCCGCTTGCCGCCGCGTGACAATTCCACTGCCGCGACCGGCCGGCGGTAGTCGACGGTGACTGCAATCAGCGCGGGAAACCGCTTTTCAACGCGCTTCACCTTGGC
>JAKEHX010000374.1 GCA_022614795.1 Planctomycetaceae bacterium
GCCTTTTGCAAAAACCGCAGCATTAGCGGCACCTTCTGCTTGGTCGGTACGCGCTGGAAGTGCCGGTCTTCAAAGGCCCATAGCTTTTTGGGGTCGAAGCTGGCAGGCGCTTTGGTCACGCGATCCAGAGTGAAATGCTGGATCATCTCCGCGCGAGAAAAATCCTCGGTCTTGTCATCGAGCGACCAGCCCAGCAGCATCAGGTAGTTGATGATCGCGTCGGGCAGGTAGCCAACCTCGCGGTAGAAATCGACGATCACCGGATTGAAGGTGTCTTCCTTGGCCTCCAAGCCGATGCGCCTCGCGATTTCGGCCCCGTGGTCATAAAGCCGTTTGAACTCGGGGTTCTTCAGGTACTGGGCGATTTTTCGCTTGGAGAGTTTCTGCGGGCTGCCGGGCTCGGCGACGTAAGGCAGGTGGGCGTAGACGGGCAGCGGATATTCGAGCGCCTGGGCGATGAAGATCTGCCGGGGCGTGTTCGAGAGGTGCTCGACCGCCCGGATCACATGCGTGATGCCAAAGTCGAAATCATCGACGACGCTCGCCAGGTGATAGAGGCAGGTGCCATCGGCCCGCTGGATGACGTGGTCCTGCTCCTTGTCCCAGTCGAATTCGCAGCGGCCGCGGATCGCGTCGTCGAAGATGCATTTCCCCTCGCGCGGGATCTTGAGGCGCACCACCTGCGTCCGCCCTTCGGCCGCGAACTTCGCCGCCTGCTCGTCGGTCTCGGCCATCCAGCGGCGGCTATAGAGGAAGGCCTTCTTTTCGCGCTCGGCCGCTTCCCGCTCGGCTTTGAGTTCGCCCTGCGTGGCGAAATCGCGGTAGGCCAGCCCCTTTTCGAGCAGTTTCTTCGCCGCCGCCTGATACCGGTCGAGACGCTGTGACTGAAAGTACAACCCGCAAGGCCCGCGGCTGCCGCGGCCGTCGTCGGTGGGCCCTTCGTCCCAGTCGAGGCCGAGCCATTTGAAGCCATCGAGGATCGGCTGAAGGGCTTCGGCCACGTTCCGCTCGGCGTCGGTGTCGTCGATCCGCAGCAGGAACTGGCCGCCGTGCTGGCGGGCAAAGAGCCAGTTGAACAGCGCGGTGCGGACGCCGCCGATGTGCAGATAGCCGGTCGGGCTGGGAGCGAAACGGGTGCGGACCGTCATAGGGCTGGGGGCTAGGGCTGGGGGCTGGGGGCTGGGGGCTGGGGAACGACTCAATTTAGTCGTTCCCGCGCTCGGCGTCCTGCCGGGGTCGAATGTCGAATGTCGAAAGTCAAATGACGAATCAAATCCGAATGTCGAAACACGAATGTTGAATTGCGACCAGCCTTCGTCATTCGGGCTTCCGTCATTCATTCGTCATTCTGTTTTCGTCATTCGACTTTACGCTGCGCGCCGCTGTCCTTCCCGCCGGGCCAGCTTCTTCAGCCGCCGCCGCTCGGCCCGCGAGAGCCTCTCGCCGCCGTACGACTCGTGCTCGTCCTCGTCCTCTTCCTCGTCCTCGTAGTCGGCCGATGACGCCGCCGACTTGCCAATGGCGGCCCCGGCCTTGGGCTGATTGCTGGATGCGGCGGCGCCGAACTTGAGCGGCGGGCCGGCGGACGTGCGGTCCGCGGCGACGGCTGGCTGATCTTCCGGCTCCTTCTCCGTTTTCAAGACTTTGAGCCTGGCCTTGGGCTTTTTCACGCCCCGCTTCCTATCGGGATCGATATGCACCTTCAGCCGTCCGGTCGCGTCGAGATAGACATGGCGGGCGTTGAGGGCGACAGCCGAGAAGAGGGCGACGTGGGCGAGCAGCAGGACCGACGTGCGGACGACCGAATCGACCAGCGGCCCATACACCGGCAGCATGTCGAGCACGCCCAAGCCGGCGATCAGATACAAGAGCCCCGCGATGGCCAGGGCGGCAATCGACGGCAAGGAACACCAGACTTCGATCGCCAGGCGAATCGCCAGCGTCCCAAAGAGCAGCCCGTACAGGGCGAGCCAGCTGATCGCAGCGGCCGCGGCAAGTGAGCCGTTTTCGAGCGTCTTGCCTGCCAGGGTCGCGATACCCAGGCCGAGGGCGTCGTGAACGCCCGTCGTCGCATCGAGGCTGGCCCAGGCCAGCGCCGCCGCCGTCCAGAGCCACACGCGATAACGCCCGCGATAGTCATCGACCCGGTGCATCCGAATCCCAAAGGTGACCAGCGACAGCACCGCTGCGGCGGCCAGCAGCATTGCCGCCAGCCAGTTGGCGACGCTGCCGTGCTGGGTCGCATCAAGGGCCGCGACGTGGGCCGCCCAAAGCGAATTGCTCTCCAGGTCGAGCGTTCGCGCGTGAATATGCACACACTCGATCGTGGCCGCCGCCGTCACGGCCAGCAGAATTGCCACGGCGGCCCACAGCGGGCGGACCGGCACCAGGTCGGTGACGCGGAGCTGACGCTCTTCGAGGACGGCCGGGGAATAGGCGCGGACAGGACCTTTGGCCGACCCGCTGCCGGAAGGCGCGGAGTCGGCGGATTCGGTCTCGGCAGGCTGGGCAAGCTCGTCCCTGAGCACGCGCCGCCGCCGCTCGTCGAGCTGGCCGCTGCGTCGAAAGTCCATTTTCGTCGCGAATGGGAGAGATTTGGCGAGTCACTGCCAGAGCGATGGCTGGCTAGCGCCCCCAGGGACAATTCGGCACTCCCCAGGGTCAAACTGCACAAAGCTAAAACCGGCCCGCCGCAGCCGCAAGCCCCGCACTGCCAGCAGCGACCTTGCGGGTTAGCCAATCCTTACCTGGCCGTGAATCTGCCCGCCACCAGGTGCTCAATTTGCAATTTGCAATTCCTGTTTTGCAACTTGCAATCGGAACCACAATCCATTGCAAATTGCAAAGTAGTAATTGCAAATTGCAAATTGGCTTCATGACCTACAGAAGCCCCTTGAGCGCCTTTACCGCCGCGTCGTAGTTGGGCTCGTTGGTCACTTCCTTCACCGTCTCGGCATAGACCACCTTGCCATCCTTGTCGAGTACGAAGGCCCCGCGTGCTAGCAGCTTCAGCTCCTCGATCAGCATGCCGTAGTTCTGGCCGAACGACCGATTCTGGTAGTCGCTGCCGACCCGCATGTTGGTGATCCCCTCGGCCCCGCAAAAGCGGTTCATCGCAAAGGGGAGGTCCAGGCTGACCGTGACGGCATTCACCTTGTCTTTCAGCGACGCCAACTCTTCGTTGAACTTCTTCGTCTGGATCTTGCACACGCCCGTATCGAGCGACGGCACGACGCTAATAAACGACGGCTTGCCTTTGAGATCGGCCTTGGTGATCGTCTTCAGGCCGTCCTGAAAATAATGGATCGTAAAGTCCGGTGCCGGCTGGCCGGGCTTCACTTCGTTGCCGGCGAGGGTCATGGGGGTTCCCTTGAACGTAACGGCGCCTGAACGTGACATGCCTGGGCTCCTTCGCGGAAGAGAAGCGGGCAGGATCGCCCGCCATCGTGGTTACAGCCAAGCCGCCAGTATCGTGCTCGATCTGGCCGGTCACAAGGCGGGGCCGCCAAATGTCAAATGTCGAATGTCGAATGTCAGATGTCGCACTGAACGGACCTTCGACCTTCGACTATCGACCTTCGACAGACCAACCGCCAGACCCGCCGGGACCCGCCGAAACAGAAGCCGGCGTGCTAGCGTGACCTTCTCCGCCAATAATGCGATCTAGCGGCTTGATATCGCCCGCTAGAGTCGTAGAATCGAGTCCTTGGGTTTGGGTTTCTGGGGCGGCCCGTTCTGGGCCCTTGCAACGGAGGCGGCGAGCATGCTGCTCGAAGTAGCGCCCGAGTGGTCGGTGGAAATCGACCGTGGGCCGGATTGGCTCTTCATTCGCTTGCGACCGCCGCGTCACGGCGACACCGGCGAAATCGGACTGGCCGAAATGATTTGGGAGAAACTCGACCAGTCGTTCTGTCATCGCGTCGTGCTGGAGTTCGACGAAGTGACGTATCTCCGCAGCTGGCTCGTCGGCGAGCTGGTCAAGCTGCACAAGCGGCTGAGTTCGCAAGGGGGCATGATGCGGATCTGCGGCCTGTCGGAGGCCAATGCCGACGTGCTCCGCGCGTGCCGCCTCGACGATCGCTTCCCGGCTTATCGCACGCGGACCGACGCGGTCATGGGGCACCGCCCGCCGCAGCCGCGATAGGGCGAATGTCGAATGTCGAAAGTCAAATGACGAAAGAATGACGAATGTCTAAATGACGAAGAATCAGCATTCGTCATTTCCCCATTCGAAATTGATTCGTCATTCAGATTTCGACATTCGTCATTATTCGGCGAGGCGCGCCTCAAATTCCGCCACAGCCGGAGCGCGCCACTTCACCTCCAGGCAATTGTCGATCTCGCGCACCCCTTCGATGCGGCGGACGATTTCCTGCGCCATTTGCTTCTGGAAAAACGTCCCCACGACGCCCGACAATACTACTCGGCCGTCTTCAGTCTCAAACCGCAAATGGCGGCTGCTGAAATAGGGGTTAAGGGCGATGGCTCCTTCCACGCGCTCGGCGAGCGTGGTTTGAACAAGCATCAGTGGCACCCGAAAAAGCGTAAGCGGCGAGCAGTCCGCGCGTGACGACGGTCCTGCCCACTGTCCAACGGCATGGATGCCGCGGGCAGGCCACGCCGCCAGGACGTGACGAGCGGGTTCGCCTTATTTCGGCCTGGCCGGGTGCTAGCATTGAGTCTTCTTGGAAAAAAGGACGCGCAATTTGGGCAGCCATTGTCCATCGTGGGGATTGTAGGGGCAACCGCCCACTTCAATTTGTAATGTTCAATGTTCAATTAGCAATTTAATTTGCAATCGGACCAGCAGCGAACAATTGCAAATTGGTCATTGAACATTGCAAATTGCAAATTGGCGAAGTAGCTCAGCCGTGTGCTCTCATTGTGCCCCCTGACGATGGTCCCTAAACTGAACGCCCTGCACCATTCGCATCGCCCATCAAAGTCGCCGCCATGAAAAGCCGCCCTCGCACGAAGTTCGTCCTTCAGCTCAAGAGCCGTCGTTGCCCCAAGTGCGGCGCGAAGATCAACAACCAGGTCAAGCGCTGTAAACGGTGTGCGGGACTTCTTTCCAAGCCCCGCAAGTAGTAGATTGCAAAACACGTAGCTGAAGTCGCCAGACTTCAGGAATTCCGTCCGACGGTCACCAATGGACGACCCGCTGGTCCACGAGCGCCTGCGCGAGCAAGTGCGCCGGAACCAGGCGACGCGCGGCGCCTGGCAGCGATTTGCCCCTCACCGACGCCGCATCACCGACCTCTTGACCGCCGCTGTGCAGGCGGCGAAGAGGCCGCGTCGCCTCGCTGTCCTCGGAGCGGGCAACTGCAACGACCTGGACCTGTCTGCGCTGCGCACCCAGTTCGCAGCCATCGACCTCGTCGATTGCGACCGCGACGCGGTATTGCAAGGCATTGATAGGCAAGGACTTGCGGCAGACTCTGCGATTCAAGCCATCGGTCCGATCGACCTGTCCCGCTGGGCCGAGTTCGACTCGTCCACGAGTGCCAGTTACCAGCCGCTGCCCCTGCCGATTCCCCAGGCCGACATTGTTCCCCAGGCCGATGTTGTCGCCTCGCTCTGCCTGCTCAGTCAGATTCTGGAAAGCCTGGCGCTGGCGCTAGGCGCGAGCCATCCGCGATTTCTCGAGCTCGTTCAGCAAGAGCGGTCCAGCCATTTCCGCCTCATGATCGACCACCTGTTGCCGGGTGGCACGGGGCTATTTGCGACCGACCTGGTTTCGTCAGATACGACGCCGCAACTCGTTGACGCCAAAGACGTTGCGCTATCCGATCTGGTGCGGACTTGCATCGAGTGCGGCAACTTCTTCACCGGACTCAATCCGGCGGTCATTCACTCACTCTTGAGGACCGACGCGGACGTTGCGCCCAAAATCACGGACGTGGTCATGGTCCCGCCCTGGACCTGGGACTTGGGTCCGCGGGTTTACCTGGTGTATGCAGTTCGCTTTCGCAGACTGACCGCCGGCTGAGTCACTCGGGGAACTTCTCATGCCTGGCTCGCGTCCAACGCTTCAACCGGTGTCAGCTTTGCATCCGGAATGACGAGTTCCATGCGCACGACTTGCCTGAGGCGCATTTTCGTTGCAAGGCATGTACCCCCAATTATAATCCGAACTAGGCTCATTCCCTGCCTTCTTCGCCCAGATTGCCTCCCTCCACATCGACGTATGTGGCGTCGGCAATTGGAGTTGCGGCGCAATTGGGCCTGATCGGACAACGGCCGCGCGATATTCCACCCCATCGCTGGCCATTTTCCTCCCTTCGGGGAAACGTCGTTCATCGTCGAAATCTTGAGGATTGGTTCATGGCTACCCTGCGCTCGCGCTCGCGTCGCTCCTCGCTCAAGAAGAGCCGCAAGTTCCGCGATCTGGCCCGCAAACAATCTCGTCGTTTGCACCTGGAGCAACTCGAAGACCGGCGCTTGATGGCGGTCTTCGTGCTGCCGAACAACGGCGCGCTCCTGGCCAACGGCGAAACGCGCACCGTCGCCCCCAAGGATTTGACATTCCGGTTCACCGACATTCCGGGCATCGACCCCACCACGATCAACGACGGCATTCGCCTCATCCGCGCCGGCCAGGACGGCGCGTTCGGCCAGGCCAACGATGTCGCCGTGCCGATCGGATTCGTGGGACTGGGCGATACGAACCGCGAAGTCGTCATGCGCTTTGCCGAATCGCTCCCCGACGACACCTACCAGATCACGATCGTCGGCGCGGGCGCTACGCCGCTCAAAGACACTGCGGGCAACCCGTTCAATGCCGGCGTCGATGTGACGATCAACTTCCGCCTCGACCTGGGCGCTCAGGTCGTGGCGGTCGTGCCGCAGCCGATCCGTCGCGTGGGCAACACGCTGTCGATGACCGAAATAGTTGGCGGCGTGCAGCGCTCCACCGAGAACGTGATCCACGTTTATTTCAACAACGACGACCTCGACCCCGTGTCGGCTGAGCGGCGCGAGTTCTACCGCCTCTACGTCACCAAGGACACACTTGACCCGGCCGACGACCTCGAGATTCTCCCGACTCTCGTCGAATACGACGCCGCGGCCAACCTCGCGCGCCTGACCTTCGGCCAGGTGACCTCGCTCGATCAATTCGGCGTCGCCGACGGCTCGCGCGACCCGATCAAATCGTTCCGCCTCCGCATCGGCACCGACGAAGTCCGGCGCAACGCTGGCGTACCGACCGAGACGACGCGCCTGGGATTCCAAGACCCGAATTCGAGCTTTGCCACCGCGCACGATCTGGGAAATGCCATCACGACGGGCAGCCAGGGCGCCAGCCGCGCCTTTGCGCAGGCGATCGAACCTCAGTTCTATTCGCTCGTCTGGCCAGGCAGCATGGGCGATCCCGGCGACCGCGACATTCCCGCCGAGTCGCACCTCTCTAACGGCAACGACCTCCTTAACGGCGCCGACGACGGCGTCGATAACGACAACCTTATTCGTCTCATTGACATCCGCGGCATCCCCACCGTCCATTACAACTTCCAGTCGTTCCTGGGCTCGATCCCCGATGGAATCGGTGGGTCCCAGCCCGCCTTCAACCTCATCACCGAAAACCAGAAGCAGCGGGCGCGCGAGATCTTTGATCTCTACACGAAGTACTCCGGCATCCAATTTGTCGAAACCGAAGATTCGGGTCTGCTGGTCGCCACCGGCGACCTGCGCGTGATCAACCCCAACATCCCCACCGGGCCAGGCGGCGTTGCCGGGCTGGCCACCGCGGATGGGGCGGGGGGCGGCATCGCCGTCATGGACAATGCCGAGACCTGGAACGATTCCTACGGCGGCAACTGGTTCCAGGTCGCCATGCACGAAATCGGCCACCTCTTGGGCCTGGGGCACTCCTACGACCTGCCGCAAATCACGATCCAGGGCGACGATCCCACGCTCCAATTCAACAGTCCTTTCGCCGAGCCCGTGTTCCCCGGCGATCACGACATTGCACACATGCGGCACATGTTCCGTCCCGACAGCAAGGACATCGACATGTATCGCTTCGTGCTCGACGGCGCGGGCCTGTTCACCGTCGAGACGTTCGCGGAGCGGCTGCCCGATGCCGCTCAGATCGGTGTTGACTTTGGCACTTTGTCAGACCAGTTTCGCGCCGACTCCAGTGCGCTGGACACGGCGCTGCGGCTCTATCGCCAGGATCCGACCACGGGCGAAATCACAGAAATCGCCCGCAACGACGACTACTTCAGCAAAGACTCGCTGATCCAGCTCGATCTGGAAGCGGGGATCTATTTCGTCGGCGTCTCGGCCTCGGGCAATGACCAGTACGACCCCTCGATCCTCGATTCGGGCATGGGCGGCACAACGCAAGGCCCCTACGAAGTCAAGTTCGACTTCAAGAAGACCGGCAGCCAAACGCTGGTCGATGCCGCCAGCCCCGCGGGCCTGATCCCCGATACGCTGAACGTTCCGCTGGATGGCGATGCCGACGGCGTCGCGGGAGGCGTCTTTAATTTCTGGTTCCGCGCCGCCCCGCTCCTCCCGACGCCCGTGGGTCAGCCGCCGCGTGCCCGCACGATCTTCGTCGATAAGCGGTTCACAGGAGCCAGCAATGGCCTGCTCACCGCTCCGTACAAGAACATCGACGACGCGATGGCGGTCGCCCAGGAATACGACATCGTCCGCATCGTCGGCAACGGCGGCGCCGACGGCAACCTGGCCACGCTCCAGGACAACCTGGCCTACCAGATCGGCTTCGACGACTTCACTCAGGTGCTGGCCGACGGACCAGAATTGACCGTGCCCAAGAACGTCACGGTCATGATCGATGCC
>JAKEHX010000037.1 GCA_022614795.1 Planctomycetaceae bacterium
AGACCAGGAGTCGGGGGTCAGGGGGCAGGGGTCGGGGGTCGGGGGACGGTCGTTCTCGTTCTCGTCCTCGTCCTCGAACAGAGGTGGGAAGTCGGAAGTCGGAGGTCGGAAGTCAGAGGTCTGGAGTCAGAGGTCGGAGGTCAGCGGTCAGCGGTCAGCGGTCAGAGGTCCGGTGCGATTGGGTTTTCAGTTCTCAGTACCAAGTACTAGTACTCAATACTGAATTTAATATGACTTCATACACAACTCCTTACGCTGCCAGCCGACCGTTCTGCGCTGCGAGTTGTCGCTCGACCGCTTGCAGAACCATCTCGGGCGTGAGGTCGCGCATGCACTGGTGGTGGCCCAAGGGGCAGACGCGGCGGCCGCAGGGCGAGCATTCAAGCGGAAGGCGTAGGTGAATCGCGCCGGGCTGGTTGTTTTCGCTCCACCGCGGATCGATCGGCCCAAACAGCGTGATCGTGGGGGTGCCGACCGCTGCGGCAATGTGCCGCGGACCGCTATCGGTCGATATGAGCAGGCGGGACCGCTGGATGATCCCCTTGGTCGGGCCGAATCGGACGTCTTCCTCGGCCAGGCTCACGACGCGCGGATGATTGGCCGCGGCGGCCAGCGACGCGGCAGCGGCCCGTTCGCCCGGCCCGCAGAGAATCAGCACGGTCAGGCCCCAATCGCCGGCCAGGCGGCGGGCCAGCTCGAGCGAGTGCTCGCGCGGCCAATGCTTGGCATTGCCATAGGCCCCGCCGATGTTGAGCAGAACCACGTCGCGCGGATCGGGCAGGTTGAGCGATTGCCAGACCACGTCGGCACTTGCCCGATCGTCCGCCGTCACCGGCAACTCCAGTTGCCGCGGCTCGGGCGGACATCCCAGGGCGTAGGCCAGCTCGAGGTAGTAATCGACGGCCGAAATGGGAGTGAAGCGGCCCGCCTCACGCGGCGCGGCCAGCGCCCGGGTGAGGAACAAGCGGCTCGCGCGGCGGGCATAGCCGACGACCTCGCGGGCCCGGCTTAGGCGGGCGATCCCGGCGGCGAAGCCCGAGTTTCGCAAAACGAGAACCGTATCGAGCCGCTCGCGGCGCAGCTGCCTCGCCAGCTTCCAGGTGCGGCCGATCCACCCGCGGCCATGATGCTCCCAGGCAATCGTCTGCGACAGCCAGTCGCTCCCTGCCAACAGCGGCAGCAAGTAGGGCCGGGCGATGCCGGTGATCGTGGCCCGCGGAAAGCGGCGGCGGAGAGCGCGCAAGGTCGGCGTGGCCATCACCACGTCGCCCACCCAGTTGGGCAGCAGCACGCCGATGTTCATTCCCGCCCTCCTTGGCGGCCAATATGGTAGCGCATCTCGCGGTTTTCGGCCAACGCCAGTTTCGCCGTAGCCGAAGTCGCCAGACTTCGGGCTGAATTTCCCCAGCAACTCTGGCTTCTTCGGCGTCGATCGTTTGGCTTCCCCCCAGCTCAGGTGTTAGAATTCGACGCGGGGCAGCTTCGCGGCACTCCGATGACCATGCGACACCTTCTCCTCTTGGCCTGCCTCTTGGCCGTGCTGGCAGCCGCCGCTTCCGCGACTGCCCAGGCGCCCGGCAACGCTGTCCGGCAGCCGGCACTTGAGCCCGGCAAACTGCCTGTTCTGCCAGGATTTCCCGTCTTCGATCCTGCCCAGCCGGGCGAGGTGCCCAACTTCGACCCGCAGAAGATGTTCGACCAGATGTTCGGCCGCGGCGGGGCGGGCGAATTTGATGACGAGGCGCTGGCCAACGTCGAAGTGACGCCGGCCGAGGAAGCCAAGCTGGGCAAGCAAGCTCTCGACGCGGCCCGCCAGCAGTTTGCTTCCCGCAACGTCAAGCTCGTCACCCGCGGCAAGGAGGTCGAGTATCTGTCGCGGCTGGTAGAACTCGTGCATCCGCTCATGACGAACGCCGCGCGATACCGCAAGCTGAACGTCTATCTGATCGACTCGAATGAGCCGGAGGCCTATTCGCTGCCCGGCGGGCATGTGCTCTTCTCGCGCGGCCTGTTGGACGCGGCGCAGTGCGAGGCGGCCCTGGTGGTGACAGCCGGGCACGAGCTGGCCCACATCGACCGGGGCCACCTGCTCCGCCGCACACGCCAATGGAAGCTGGCCCAGGAATCCTTCCAGCCGGGCAAGACCGCTACGCCCGACAATTTGATGCAGATGATGAGCCTGATGCCGCGTCTCTTTTCGCGTCCGTTTGGCCCGGAGGAAGAACTTGACGCCGACCGCGACGGCATCACGTGGGCCTACCGGTTGGGTTACGATCCGCTCTCCGTGCAACTGATCTTTGGCGCCCTGGAAGCCAAGGCGAACGGCGGCCTGAACTTCCTGCCCGCCTTCCTGCGCACGCATCCGCAATCAGCCGAACGACACGAGAACCTCAAGAAAACGCTGCGGGAGCTGGCCGGCGCGGAGCAGCGCGATCCGCTGTACATCGGCCGCAAAAACTTGGAGCGCCGCCTCACGCGCAAACAGCGCGAGTTTGCGGAGTGAGCTTCTACCGCTGGAAGCTTGCTTCTTCGCGCTCCCGCCGCAGCTCGTTCTCGATCTTTCGCTCGCAGGCTCCGGGCCAGGGAAAGCGGGCCAGGATTCCCAAGAGTAAGAGGCCCGCTACCGCCAAGTGCAACAGATCGGCCTGCGTGTAATACCAGAACAAGTTTGCAAACGCGCCCCCTTCAAACAGTGCGCCGCCGATGATCGTCGCCGTTTGAATGCGATTTTGAATCATCAGCACGCGGGCGAGTTCCGGGCTGCTGGCGGCAGACTGCCTGGCCATGGCGGGATTCGGCTTGACCAGCCGGAACACAATGCCGGGCAGGATGGTCCCCAGCAGCCCCA
>JAKEHX010000375.1 GCA_022614795.1 Planctomycetaceae bacterium
CCGACAGCCTGCATCGAAGTTTGCCAATTGCGACCAGTGCCGACGCCCGTTTGCATCGCAATTTGATCCACCATGCCCAAATAGGCTTCCGGCTTCTGCGGGCTGGTTGTCCGCATTACTTCCTGCCAGGCGGGAGTGCAGATGATATCGGTTGGCCAGCGATCGACCCGGAATTGCTCGGCAACTTTCGGCTGCGCTCCCGCATGCACCTTCACGGGGACATAGTTACGGGCGATTGCTTCCGCGACGCGCGGCTGAGAGAAGACTTCCGCCTCCACGCGATCGCACGGCGGGCAATGATCGTTATAGAAGTGGATCAGGATCAGCTTGCGCTGCTCTTCGGCGGCCTTTTGGGCCTGCTCCAGGTCCGCCGCCCAGGGAATCAAATCAGCCGCCCGCGCCGCCATCCCGCCGGCCAGCCAGGCCAAGAGCAGAGTCAATCGCAAAATCCACTGCATGTCAGCCACCATGATTTCCGGGGCGAAAGCGGAAGAGCGCGCAGGCCGGCAGCGCCGGGTGCGTCTCTTGGTATATCGGCGGGACAATTAGTGAGATTGCAGGAAATCTGCCGATTGTAGGGGCGGATAATTGACGGCTTGTGCGAACTGCATCAAATGTTCACTATCGAGGCTGCGCCGAAAATATCCCCAATTCTCCCCTTCTGCCTATTGCTCGCGCTTGACAGAACCGAACAAGTCAATAAGATTCTTAGCAGTGCAACTTCTGTCTATTGGTAAGCGTTAGCCCGTGCCTGTCGGCGGGCAGCCTTCGCGAGTTGCTGACGCACCTGCCTTTTACGGCGGGAAATTCAGGCCGCGAATGCAACGCTTCTCTGACTCTGAACCGGCCGTTGTGGCAGTTCAGTCCTTGCTTCCCAAAGTCGGATGCGAATGCAGTAAGTTTGAGGTCGGATCGGACTTTCGCCCTCGAGAAATTGTTCGCCAGCCGCGGGTCGTGGGGATTGCATTCAGTGAGCAGGAGGCGGAGAGGCGCTTCGGCGTGAACGCAGCGCGAATTAGTGCGCCAGGTTCAAGCCGATTGAGCTGAACCAGATTGAGCTGAACAGAGCGCGGATTGCTGGCCCGATTTTGGCCCGGCCGCTGGGTAGCGGTCTTCCGGTCGTGGCGCAATTTGCCGCCTGGAAACCAGAAGTGGATCGAACACCAAGCTTGCCTCGGGCGGCCAAATTGTCCCCTCGCGGCCGGTTCTCGAGTTGCCGCATCAGGGGCGTCGGCTCCCATTTTCGGGATGCGCTGCGCCGCTTCCGTCGGCAACCAAAAACTCGCGGAACGTCTTGGCTCGGGGCGAGCGCTCCGAGCCGTTCCGTCACATAAGGATTCGTGTTTTCCCTGTCGCGCGGGCTTCTTCCTCGGAACACCACTCCGGTCGTTCCGCAAAAAAACGCTCGCGTTGTCGATTTCTAGGTGAGGTATGGCAAAGAAGAGATTTGGCCGCCGTGGACCAGGCGGGCGTGGAACGGGCACCAGTGGCGGTCACTACGGTGGTGGTGGAGGCGGTTACTACCAAGGCTCCAATGGCCAAGGCGGTGGCGGTCAGCGTCGCGGCGGCCGCCGGCGGTATCACCGCGACGGCGGCGGCGGTTACGGCGGTGGCTACCAGAATCGCGACCGCGACCAATTTGGGGGCGATCTGGCCCCGCAGCAGCCCTTGGAAGACGGCACAATGCCGCCGCCGGTCGAAGGCCAGGAAGGAATGCCGCAGCAGCAATA
This sequence comes from Planctomycetaceae bacterium, assembly GCA_022614795.1. Classification (GTDB taxonomy): domain Bacteria; phylum Planctomycetota; class Planctomycetia; order Pirellulales; family Pirellulaceae; genus CAYLLN01. Next base: position 1,731 of record JAKEHX010000375.1, read on the forward strand.
TGACGGAGCACCGCCCGTCGAGCCGGCCCTGGAAACGGGCTTCGGGATGCTGGAGATGCACCCCAACGGCTACGGCTTCTTGCGCAGCCCCGAAAACAACTACACCCGCGAGCGTTCCGATCCGTTTGTGCCGGGAACGATGATCGAGAAGTACGGCCTCCGCCAGGGGCTCATGATCAAGGGGACCGTCCAAGGCCCGCGGCGCCAGCAAGGCCCGCGCGTCCGCGAGATTCTCGACGTAGATGGCATGCCGCCCGACGACTATCGCAGCGTCAAGTACTTCGACACCAAGACGCCGATCAACCCGGACAAATGGTTCCGGCTGGAAACCGGCCCGACGCCGATGACCACGCGCGTGATGGACCTGCTCACTCCGCTGGGCCGCGGCCAGCGGGCACTGATCGTCTCTCCGCCCCGCGCGGGCAAGACGATCATGCTCCAGCACATCAGCCAGGCAATGACCGAGAACTTCCCCGACGTCAAGCAGTTCATCCTGCTGATCGACGAGCGGCCGGAGGAAGTGACCGACATGCGCCGCAATGTCAAGGGCGAGGTCTGCGCCAGCAGCCTCGACAACGACATCGAAAGCCACGTTCGCCTTTCGCAAATTGTGATCGAGCGGTGTAAGCGGCTGGCGGAGATGGGACAGGACGTGTTCGTGCTGCTCGATTCGATTACCCGCCTGGCGCGGGCCTTTAACAAGTGGGTAGGCGACAAAGGCGGGACGATGACCGGCGGCCTGAACATCAAGGCCATGGACATTCCCAAAAAGCTCTTTGCCACGGCCCGGGCGTTCGAAGAAGGGGGCTCGCTCACGATCGTGGGCACCGCCCTGATCGAAACCAACAGCCGCATGGACGACGCGATCTTTCAGGAATTCAAGGGCACCGGCAACATGGAGCTGGTGCTCGACCGGAAGCTGGCCGAGCGGCGGGTCTGGCCGGCCATCGACGTCACCCAGTCGGGCACGCGCCGCGAGGAGCTGCTGTTGGCTCCCGATGTGCTGCACGCCGTGACGATGCTCCGCCGCACGCTGTCGGGCATGCACCCGGTCGATGCCATGGAACAGCTCACCAAGCAGCTCGGCCGCTTCAAGACGAACTTCGAGTTCATCAAGCTGATCTCGAGCGCGCGAATGGACTAGGCGGAATGAAGAAGGACGAAAGTCAAATGACGAATGAATGTCGAATGCTGCAATGACGAGGTGCAAGAATCATTCGACATTTGTCATTTGAAATTGATTCGTCATTCAGATTTCGACATTCGTCATTCCGGTCGCACGTCTGCCAATTCCTGCGCCTCGCGGAACAGCCGCACCACTTCATACCGCACGCCGCGGAACGCCCGCTGATAGCGGAGCGGCGTGTTGCGCGGGCCTTCGATCTGGCGGATGAAAATGCCCGCCACCTGCTGCGGATATTTCCGCGCCATCGCGCCGTAAATCTCGGGATCGATCTCACCCGAGTCCCCGACCAGGACGAACCGCCGCTCGGGAAACGTTCGCAAGATGCCGCGAATTACGCCAGCCTTGCCGCTGCGGCGGAACATCAAAATTCGCCGGATCAGGTGGTCCCGCAGCCGGAAAGCCCGCAAGTGATACGACCCATCGGGGAAGCCTTGCTCCGTCAGGTGCGCGGCCAGATGCCGGTATAGCTGCCAGGGGCTGGACGAAACGTAGTGAAACGCGACCCCGGCGCTGGCCCAACTCCGGAACAGCTCGCTCATGCCGGCGATCGGCTCGAATTCGCGCAGGAACGTGTTGGCCAGGAGCGACTGCTTGCAGGCGACGTGCGAGTGTTTGAGCGTGTCATCGATGTCGGAGATGATCGACACGCCTTGACTGGGCAACAGATACGCCTGACCCGCCGCCAGACGCTCGCCGCACCCCGGGCGGACAACTTGCAGTTCGATCCGTCGGGGCTGGCCGGCGTGAGCGCTGGCCGGAGACTCGATCGAATCGACCGGCAAATTCAGCGTGCCGAAGAAATGACCGTTGCTCCGCGACTTCTTCGTGGTGATCGGCTCAGCCTGGTCACAGCGGACCGCCAGCACGCGCCCCTTGCAATCGTTGGCCAGGAATCGGGAAATCCGGGCCCGAAACAGGTCGCTTTGAATGTCTGCATCCGGGGCCTTCATCGCCCGCTGGAGCAGCTTGAGGAGAAATCGCTTGCCCAGGCCCACACGGCCCTGCGAATAAATTTCGCCGTGTACCGGAATCTGCCAGGTCCGCCCCTCGTGCGAAAGATGTCCCAGCGAAGGGAACAGCGCAACGGTTTCGTCCCCCGCGAGGCTGGTCAACGGGACAGAGCGGCGCGTCATTCGGGCAAACAAGCTGACGGGCATAAGCGGCAACCTGGGCGGCAACCCGTTTAGAACCGAATGGGGGGCCGGTTGTCAATGGTTCGGGGGTCGGGGGTCGGGGGTTGGGGGTCGGGAGTCGGGGTTCAGAAATCGTCCTCGTCCTCGTCCTCGTCCTCGAAGGTCGAAGGTCAGAGGCCGGAGGTTGGGGACCAAGGACCAATGACTCACGGCGCGACCTTCGTCGCCGGGTCGCTCCAGGCTCCTTGCCCGGCCGCGCCGACCGCCGCGACGCGGAACCAGTATTTGGTGCCGCTCACGAGGCCCGACGCAGTCCCACTCTGTGCCTCTGTGCCTCCGTGTGCGTTCTGGTCCGGAAGGAATGCTCACACAGAGCCACAGAGGCACGGAGGAAGGGAGTGGCCGCGGATCGCGCGGATCACGCGGATCGGCGCGGATCAGGCCGGGCCAGTACGGGCTCCTCTGGCCCGTGAGTAGAGAGGAGCCCGTACTTCCGCCGCGTCGCCCTCCCAAGCCTTCTTCCTTTGCGTCTTCGCGCCCTTTGCGCCTTCGCGTTGAAACCAGCCGACGTTGCCCCGCCGCCCAAGCCTGCGCCTCCGGCTACGGGTTAAACGATGTACCCCCGACCTTCGACCTTCGACCTCCGAGGACGAGGACGACTGACCTCCGACCTCTGACCTCTGACCTCCGTCCCCCGACCTACTCCCGCTCCAGGATCGGCCAGAGGCTGCTGCGCTGGTCGGTCCAGAGCAGTTCCTGCTCGGGCTTCACATCGAGCTTTGTAGCGGCGGCTGTAACGGCGGACGTTTTCCAAAATTCGTCGTTGTGGGTGAGCAGGATCCAGTCGGAGCCCGTGTCGGCATTGCCTCCGCCGCTATCTCCCTCTTCCAAGTGAAAGCCCTTCGCCGGAACGTCGTATTTGCGGGACAGCGCGGCAACCACCGGCTGGAGGTTCAAGTAGCGGTTGGAAATGTGCACGGCAATGATGCCCCGCAGCTTGCCGTCATCGGTCTTGCGAATGTGCCGCACGTATTGGGCAAAGGCCTCGTCGGTAAGCAGGTGGCTGGGGATCGCGTCGCCGCTGAAGGCATCGAGCACGATCAGGTCATAATTCTGCGGCTCCTCGCGCTCCATCTGAATGCGGGCGTCGCCGAGGACGACATCCTTGGTGGCCGGCGCCTTGGCGCGGTAGGTGAAGTACTTCAGCGAAATATCGAGCACCTTGGGATCGATTTCGTAATACCGGTAGAAATCGCCCGCCTTCCCGTGCGTGACCATCGTCCCTGTCCCCAAACCGATCACGCCGACCCTCATCCCCTCGCCGGGCGTCCGCGGGTAGTTTTCGGCCGCGATCCCGACGCCGCAGCTAGGCAGGTAATACGTATTGGGCTCGATTTCACGGGCGTGCGTTTCGTCTTCCGCCAGCGTCAGCGCCCAATCGTCCAGCTGCCGCCGGTATTCGGTTCCCGAGTCACCACGCAGCGTTACCATGCCCTCCTTGATCTCGGTCGCCGTGAATCGCTGCGGCTGGCTCGCCCCCCAGGGTGTGTAGAGAACCGACTTGCCCACCTGGATGGGCACGCGGAACTGAAAGCCGTGCAGGATTCGGCCGTGATAGAGCTGGTGGCCCGCTTCACTCGGATCGTTCTGATCGACCTTGGTCACCGACAACACGCCATAGAAGTTGCGGACCGCGATCGTATTGGGGCTGAGTTCCTTGTATTGCCCGCGGATCGCCAGGAGCGTCGTGCTAACCACAAGGAAAGCCGCCGCCCACTGCAAACCGCTGCGGTCCTTGAGCCACGATTCGCGGCCGTCGTTGGCCAAAGCCAGCCATCCGACGACGAGGCCCGCGACGATCGTCAGCGCCAGCTCGAAATAGGTGCGAAACATCAGCGGGCAAATCACGGCGACGAACAAACCGCCGAGCGCGCCGCCGGCCGAGACCGTCAGGAAGTACATGGTGAGGTGCCTGGGCTGCGGCTTTGACTGGGCCAATTCGCCATGGCACACCATGCAGATCAGGAACAATGCGATGAGGTGGGCCACCGCCTGAGCGATCAGGCTTTCCTCATAGTCAGCTGACTTGAACTTGAAGGCCAGGTGAAACGACGGATTCGCCACATAGTGCATCAGCCAATCGACCTTGGACACCAGCCAGCCGATGCCAGCCAGTGCGTGGTCCATCACGAAGCTGAACGACAGCCAATCCGGGGCTTTCACCATGTCTCTCGTCGCCAAGGGAACCAGCGACTTAAGCGCATGATCGACGTCGGACAGGTTTTCCAGGCCGCACAGCACGAGGATTCCCAGAATCGTGACCGGCCCCCAGAACTTGCGGATGTACCAGCGGGGGCTGTCGAAGCAGATGATGAGCGACAAGAGGTACAGGCTCAGCGGCACGACCCACATGAAGGGATCGACCGAGATGTCCTGGCAGACGTGGTTGGTGATCGCCATCAGCACCGCGGTTCCGAGGGCCGCCAGCAGAATCCAGCCGATCCGCAGCCAAAGCGCGGGGGGCGGATCGGGGGCGATCAGGTCTTCGAATGCCGGACGGAATGATTCTGGCAGCTCATTGATCGCATCGGTCCGGGCCCGCTGATCGTCAGCCAGTTTCCAGACGCCTAGACCCAAAATGGCAATCAGGGCCGCGAAAAGCACAAAGCCATAAGACCACAGGACCCCTTGCGTGTTGACGGGCAGAAAGATTTCGAAGAGGAACGGGTAGCTAAGCAGCGCTAATAGCGAGCCGACGTTGGAAAGGGCGTACAGCCGATAGGGCGAACGGCTGGGATAGGCCTGGGCGAACCAGGCTTGCACGAGCGGACCCGTGGCCGAGAGGATGAAGTACGGCGGGCCGACCTCGAACAGAAGCAGCTTCAGAATCCGCAGGGCCGGCTGCGAACCGTCGATGGGCTTCCAGGTGTCGGCAGGCGTAATCGGCAGCGTGAGTAGCGCGACGATCAGCACGAACATGTGCACGACTGGTTGGCGGCCCAGCGGCAGAAACCGCATCAAGAGGTGGGCGTAGGCATATCCGGCCAGGAGGGCCGTTTGAAAGAACAACAGTGCCGTCGTCCAGACTGCCGGACTGCCGCCGAACCAGGGCAGAATTTTCTTGCTGATGATCGGCTGGACCTGAAACAGCAGGAAGGCGCTGACAAAAATGGTCGCCGCCGCCCACCACGCCATTGCCGACGATCGCTCGCGATGCATATCCGAATCTCGCCCCGCAGGCAACCAAAACAAAC
>JAKEHX010000376.1 GCA_022614795.1 Planctomycetaceae bacterium
AGATCTTCGGCCACTGGCCACAGGATGTCATCGCTTCCCCGCTACGGCAATGAAAGCGTAACTGCCGCCCGTCTCGGCCGCGAGGCGGCGGAGGAAATGGTCGGCGGGAATCGCGTCTTCGGTGCCCGTGCCGAAGTGCACGCAGTGAATGCTCGTTTCGCCGCCCGCCTGCTCGGCCAGGAAGTTGATCTGGCCCGGCCGCAAGTGCGGATCGCCCCCGTCGGTCAAGAGAAAGATAACATCCGGCTTGAGCCGCAGTGCCGCCACCAGACCCCGTTCGTGCTCGGTCTGGCCATAGTCGGCCAACTCGCCGATGTACTTCACGAGCTTCTGCTTGTTTTCGTCGGTGGCGGGAATCAGCTCGCGGCCCGTGAAATAGACCGACGATTGGTTGTAGGCCACCACCTGCACCCTTTGATCGGCTGAGAGCGACGTAAGCTGGGCGGCGAGCTCCTTGGCCGCAGCGCCGATCGCTCCCAGGCCGCCGGCCCCCATGCTGGCCGAGCGGTCGATCACAAACACAAACGAGTGCCCCGCGACGGGCGGCGAATCGAAAATGTGGATCGTCGCCTTAGGGCCGGTCGGCCGGCCGGGCCGGTGCTGCGAGGCATCGTCCGCCAGGATCGCCGCTTCATCGACGAGCGAGAATGGCAGCTTCGCGCGGCCGCCGCCCGCCCGACTGCGCGACACCGACGAGACGCTGTCGGGCGCGATCACGAGCTTGTTCGGATCGGGAAGGGCAATGCCATGTGCGCCCGGCGGCGGCGATTGGACGACGACAAGTGGCGATGGCGGCTCGGCCGGCAGCTCGTCGGATAGATACGTCGCCTGGGGCTCAGCCGCCGGCGCGACAGAAGCCTGCACCGTCGGCTGGACAACCACGGGCGATGCTGGCAATGGCGCAGCCGTTGGTTGCCGGCCGCAGCCGGACAGGATAGCCACCAGGCACAAACCCAATTTGCAATATGCAGTTCCTATTTTGCAATTTGCAATCGGTACGCCAATCCATTGCAAATTGCGAACTAGGAATTGCAAATTGCAAAGTGTGCAGTCGGGTACGGCCCAGCCCCCCCGCGCTTGCTTGCCTTGAATTCGTAGATCGAAGTTGCTCAACGGCGCCCACCTCAGTTTGGAATCCTCGAATTATCGGCTTTCGGCGGCTGAGTTGCCAGCATTCGAGGAGCCGCCGCCTGGGGGCAACTTGTTACGCCCGAGTGCTGACTTGGCCTGGGCGGGCACTTAGAATAGCAGCATCGTCGCCGGCGGTCGGGGTGCGCTTGCAGGGGGGCAGCGGATCTGGTCTCGCTAGGCATTTACCCCACATGCTCCGTCCGGTGAACTTCCCACTCACCCGAAGTCACTCAACCCCCAGTGTGATGCTGCGCGCGGGTTCGGGCGTCTTTGGCGGCAAGCGGCTAGGTTCGAGAAAAGAGTGCTTCGCGCCCAAGACTCCCGACCCCTTTACGCCGTCTCGCTCATAGGCCAAACCCAAACTCCTCCCATTCCTTGTTTACTGCGTAGGACCGCTCTATGACCGACAAAGCCCCGCAAGCGACCGCTGATGATCTCCAGGCCCTCGAGCACCTGAAAGACGCCTATAGCGCGATTCGCCAGGAGCTCGGCAAGGTAATCGTTGGCCAGGACCAGGTGATCGAGCAGCTCCTGATCGCCATCTTCGCCCAGGGGCACTGCCTGCTTGAAGGGGTGCCCGGGCTGGCGAAGACGCTGATGGTCAGCACACTGGCCCGCTCGCTCAAGCTTCAGTTCAACCGCATTCAGTTCACGCCGGACCTGATGCCATCGGACATCACCGGCACGGAGGTGATCCAGGAGAACCGGGCGACCGGCGAACGCGGCTTCAAGTTCCTCACGGGGCCGATCTTCGCCAACATCATTCTGGCGGACGAAATCAACCGCACGCCTCCCAAGACGCAGGCGGCCCTGCTCGAAGCGATGCAGGAGCGGCAAGTCACGATCGGCGGCCAGCGGCACGGACTGCCCGCCCCATTCTTCGTGCTGGCGACGCAGAACCCGATCGAACAAGAAGGGACTTATCCGCTCCCCGAAGCGCAACAAGACCGGTTCATGTTCAAGGTCTTCGTGAAGTACCCCAGCTACGACGAGGAGTATCGGATCGCCGAGACGACGACCGCCCAGTTCAACCCGCAGGTTGGCGGCGTATTGACCGGCGACGAAATCCAGCTTCTCCAGCAGATGGTCCGCCGCGTGCCCGTGGCGCCGTTCGTCATTCACTACGCCCTGCGACTCGTGCGGGCGACGCGGATCCACGAAGGGGACGTTCCGTCATTCGTGAAAGACTGGGTGAGCTGGGGCGCCGGGCCGCGCGGCATGCAGTATTTGCTCTTGGGCGGCAAGGCCCGGGCCATGCTCCAGGGCCGGTTCTTCGTGACCACCGACGACATCCGGGCGGTGGCCCATCCCGTGCTGCGGCACCGGGTGATCACCAACTTCAACGCCGAATCGAGCGGCATTTCGTCCGACAAGGTCGTGGACCGTCTGCTCGTGGATGTGCCCGAGCGGCGGCCGGGGGATGAGGTGGTGCCGGAGTTGAAGAGGGCGTTCGGGTAAAGATGTCAGTGGTCAGTAGTCAGTGGTCAGTTGGAATTGCTTTTTCTGACATACAACTGACAACTGACAACTGACAACTGACGACTGACAAAAATCCAATGACAACAGCAGCAGCCCATTCCTATCTCGATTCCAAAACCCTCGACCGCATCAAGCGGCTCGACGTGCGGGCCCGCCTCGTCGTCGAAGGGTTCATCACGGGCCAGCACCGCAGCCCCTATCACGGCTTCGCGGTCGAATTTGCCACGCACCGCGAATATGCCCCCGGCGACGACATCCGCCACATCGACTGGAAGGTCTGGTCGAAAACCGACCGGCTCTACATCAAGGAATACGAGGAAGAGACCAACCTCAAGTGCACGATCCTGCTCGATTGCAGCAAGTCGATGCGGTACGGCGGGATCAATCCAGGCGATGGCGGCTGGAGCAAGTTCGACTACGCCGCGACCGGCGCGGCTTCGCTGGCCTATCTGCTCCAGCAGCAGCAGGACGCGGTCGGCCTGGTGACGTTCAACACCAAGGTGCAGCGCAACCTGCCGGCCAGCTCGCACCCGAACCACCTGAAGCTGATGCTGCACGAGCTGGAGGAAACGCAGGCCGACGACAAGACCGACGTGTCGCAGGTTTTTCCCGAGCTGGCCCGCCAGATTCGCCGCCGCGGCATGGTAGTGCTTTTCTCGGACCTGTTCCTCGAAATTCCGACGCTGACCGAATCGCTCAAACAGTTCCGCCTCCGGCGGCATGAAGTGATTGTCTTCCACGTCGTGCACGACGACGAGCTGACGTTCCCTTTCCAGGAAAACACGCTCTTCCGCGGGCTGGAAATGCCCGTGCAACTGCACACCGAGCCGCGGGCCCTGCGGCGGGCCTACTTGGAGGCGGTCGAGAAGTTCCAGGAAGACGTGCGCAGGACCTGCGCGACGACGGGGGTCGATTACGTGCTGATGAACACCAAGGAGCCGCTCGACGCCGTGCTGGGGAGCTACCTGACGTTCCGTCATAAGGTGCGGCGCAGCGCGCGCCATGCGTAACTTCGCTACGAATGACCAAAACGACGAATGACCAATGACCAAGCACCAATGACCAAACAAATCCCAAGCATCAATCTCCAATGATCGAAACAACGCGATTGCCGGTTTTGGTCATTGGGACCTGGTCATTGGGATTTGTTTGTGATTTGGTGCTTGTGATTTGAGAATTGAATCGATGATGCCCATCGCCCAGATAGAGTCGCTTGCCTCCTGGATGGTCAACCCCTGGCTCTTCATCGCCGGGGCGGCAGCCATTGCGCTGCCGATTCTGATTCACCTCCTTAACAAGCGGAAGTTCAAAGTCGTCGATTGGGCGGCGATGGATTTCCTGCTCGATGCCGATAAGAAAAACCGCCGCCGGATCCGCCTCGAAAACCTGATCCTGCTCCTCTTGCGGTGCCTGGCGGTGTTCTTGATCGGCCTCTTGCTTGCCCGGCCCTTCATTCCCACTAGCGCCACGGCTGGCCTGATCAACGCCGCCCAGTTCGAGCGGATTGTAGTTCTAGACGATTCTCTCTCGATGCAGGCCAGCATGGGGACTGAGCCGACTTGGTCCATCGCCCGGAAGCGGCTGACCGATCTGACGACCGCACTGTCGCAGGACAAGGGGGACAACAGCCTCACGCTCCTCGTCACGTCGCAGCCCGACCAGCCGCAATTCAATGCGACGCATCTGGGGGCCGACAGCATCGACGATATCAACGCGACGATCGACAAGCTCGAGCCGACCGACGGCACGGCCAATCTCGACGCCACGCTCAAGGAGCTGGAGGACTACCTCGCGTCGCAGCCGGCGAATGTGAACCGCGTCGTCTATATCCTCTCCGACATGCGGAAGCGTGACTGGAGAGAATCCGACGCCAATCCCGAGGCCCCTGTGAAGGTGCTGGCGCGGCTCTCGAAGCTGGTGCAGGGGTGCTTTGTGATCGATGTGGCCGAGGACGAAGACCGCAATCTGACGATCACCGAGATTCGCCCCGAAGGGACACTCGTCCAAGGCGTCACCAGCCGATTTGACGTGGGCGTGACCAATCACGGCACATCGGCGGCCAGCGAAATCCGCGTGAAATTCAGCGCCGGCGATGCCTTGCCTCTGGAATCGACGATCGACCGGCTGGCGCCTGGCGAATCGTCGTCGGTGCGGTTCAACTTCACGTTCGCGGCTGACGAGGAGGCGGACGACCCGTCGAAAAAGACGCTCGCTCCGCGGCAGGTGAAGGTGGAATTAGCGACTGGCCAGCAAGGAGCCGACGACCGGCTTCAGGCCGACAGCGTGGCCTATTTCCCGGCCAGACTGGTGCGGGGCATTCCGACGCTGATCATCGATGGCGACCCGTCGGCCGATTTTGGCCGGGCCGAGTCGTTCTACCTGCGGCGGGCCTTGGCCCCGATGGGCCCGGTCCCTTCGGGCGTGGCAGCCGATATCGCGACCGAAAACGAGCTGGAGTCGATCACGCTCGATAAGTACCAGGTCATCTTCCTGTGCAACGTCTTTCGGCTCGGAGACAAGACGGCCGAGAACATCGAGAAGCTGGAGAAGTGGGTCGCAGCGGGCGGGGGCCTGGTGATTCTGCCCGGCGACCAGATCGACGAGCAAGCGTTTGCCGACTTTTACTACCGCGATGGAGCGGGCCTCTCGCCCGTGAAATTGGAAGGGATCAAGGGGGACGAAACCGAGAAGACGTGGGCCAGCCTGCGCGTCGAGAACACCAATCACGACGTGCTCAAGGTCTTCGCCGGCCAGAACAACCCCTTCCTCGACAACGTGAAGGCGTTCCGCTGGTGGGGCTCGTCGGTCAAGAAGGAGCAGGTTGGCAAAGTTGTCTCGATCGCCGCCCGCTTGTCGGATGTCGAAGATTCGCCCGCCTTGGCCGAGAAGGCCTTTGGCAAGGGGCGCGTGCTGGCCATGTCGGTTCCGGCCGACGCCGACTGGTCCAATTGGCCGAGCGATCCGAGCTATCTGATCGTGATGCAGGAGCTGGTGCGGTACATGTCGGGCGACCGGGGCGATCAGGGGCTCTTGCAAGTCGGCCAGCCGCTCCGGGAGCCGCTCGACCTGACGGTGCACGAGCTGGACGCCTCGCTCAGCGGCCCTCACGAGCGGAAGGCCAATGTCCAAGCGACTGCGCCGGCAAGTGGCGGCGAGGCCAGCGAAAACGGTGCGAGCGAAACCGTCTGGCAGCTTGAATATCCTGAAACCGGCGACCAGGGCTTTTATGACCTGAAGCTCACGCGCCGCGATGGCGCCGGCGAGGACCATGTGCTCTTCGCCGCCAATGTCGATCCGAGCGAAGGGGACCTGAAACGGGTCGATCGGTCCGCCATGGAAAAGGACCTGGCCGACACAAACGTCAAGATTATCGACGCCGCCACGGCCTCTTCGCTGGCCGACGTCGGCTCGCAGACCGAGATTTGGTGGTATTTATTGTGGGCGGTGGTGGCCGTCCTGTGCGGCGAGCAGTTGTTAGGATGGTTTTTTGGGTGGGGCAGGTAGGTAGGGTGCATGAGCGCAGCGAAATGCACCTTGATGGTCGGGTCATGATGATGGTGCATTTCGCTAGCACTCCTGACCCTACGAGGAGGAACACTCGATGAAGAAATTCGCGTTTCTATCAACCTGCGTCCTGGCCTTGATTGTCGGCAGCGCGGCGGCCCAGCCCCGCCGTATTCGCCCCTTAATGATCGGTCCCGCAGCGATGGCCCCGCCTGCTGCCAAAGCGGCCGATGACGCGGCTGACGGCGACAGCGACAAGGTCGAACAGGATTTTCCCGGCGGCGCAGCCCTGAAAACCGACGCCGAACAGGCCCGGCTGCTGAAACGGGCCGAGCAATGCGTCGAAGACGGCCGGCTCGACCTGGCCGCGGTCCTCTGGCAAAAGGTGCTCGACGAAGCGGGCGACACGCTGATGGTCAGCCGCGTCCAGCCGAAGCAGGATTTCCCGTCCAGCACGAAGCTCTTGATGTACTCGTCGCTCTCCGAGGAGGTCGAACGGACGCTGGGCAAGCTGCCCAAGGAAGCCCTCGACACCTACCGTATCGCGGCCGATGGCGAAGCCAAGGCGGTGATGGCGGCGGCGGGTCCCGACAAGGAAGAGGAAGCGCTGGCGACGATCGTCCGCCGCTTCTTTCTCAGCTCGCACGGCGACGACGCGGCCTACAAGCTCGCCTGCATCGCCCTCGACCGGCACGACTTTGTCGGCGCCAGCCGGCTCCTCAGCCGCATTCTGGAACGGCATCCCGATCCGTCGATTCCGCGCGGCGATTTGCTCCTGAGGTTGGCGGTGGCCAGTGCCCACATGGAGGACAAAGCCACGGCCGAGGCGTCGCTCACCCGCGCTAGCTCGGCCCCCGGCATCCGCCCGCCCAGCGAGCTGGTCGATCTCGTGCGTCAGGACGTGGCCCAAAGGGCGGCGGTGGCCAATGCCGCGATATCCTCCGCCAGCAAGGACTGGCACATGGACCTGGGCAACCCGCTGCGCAATGGCCACATGCCCGCCCTGCCGGAGGGCGCCACCAGCCGCACGCTCTCGGAGCTGTGGGTGCAGGACTTTCCGCTGGCGATGTCGGGCCAGAACATGATGAACCAATACGGCATGCCGGGCATGGGGGGCATCGTCGTCTTCAGCGGCCGCATGGGCGGCCAGCCCAACCAGCCGCAACCGTTGTCGCGTGAAGACATGGTGAATCGTTGGCGCGAGAACGCCTGGCGGCCGACGCCGCAGCTCCTCTTTGACGGCGGCAAGGTCTATATCAAGTCGCCCGACCGGCTCACTTGTTACAGCACTGCGGCCCTCGACGACCGGCCGGTGTGGCGGTCGCTGTGGCGGAACCAGTATCAGCTCGACGGCATGTCGCAGATGCTCGCCATGATGGCGATGAACTACGGCAACATGCAGATGATGTCGAACTCCAAGCCCCGGACGACCGCCGAGATCATGCTCTTCGGCGACCGGGTGCATCAATCGATGTCGATTGCGGGCGGCGTGATCTATTCGCTCGAAGGGAAGGCAATTTCCGAATCGGCGGCGGCTCAGCCCAACGCCGGCATGCGACAGCCCCAGTGGGGCGTGACTCCGCGGCGCTCGCGTGGCAACTGGCTGACGGCCTATAGCGCGGGCGGGGGCAAAGTGAAATGGACCCGCACCGCCAGCGACGAAGACAAGGAAGGGGGAATGGACGTGGGCTTCCTCGCCGCACCGGTTGCCTGCGGCAATTTGCTCCTGGCCCCGGTGACCGACGGCGGCACGATCTGGCTCTTCGCGATGGGCGCCGACGACGGCAAGACGGTCTGGAAGTCGTATCTGTGCGACGAGCCGCAAGGGGGCGCCTCGCCCTATGCTCCGGTGGCCATGGCGGTCGAAGGACGCGAAGCCTATCTCACGGTCGGTTGCGGCGTGATCTTCGCTGTCGATGCAGTCGGTGGCACGGTCCGCTGGGCGATCCGCTACAGCCGGGACGGCAAGCCCAACAACCTGATGCGGAACTACGGCTATGCGATGATGACGCTCGACCTGTCGGGCTGGGACGACGACGTGGTGATTCCCTATGGCCGGGCCTTGGTGGTCATGTCGAGCGACTGCGACAAGTTGCTGGCGATCGACCGCCGCACGGGCGAGCTGCTGTGGGAATCGCCCCGCACTTCCCCCTTCGGCCCGGCGGCCAGTTATTGCCTGGGAGTCAACGGCCGCGGCCTGTTTGTTGCGGGAAAGAACATCGTTCGCCGCTACGACATTCCCAGCGGACGCCTCGTGTGGGAACAGGAAACGGGCGATTCGCTCGGCCGCGGCTGCGTGACCGACGACGCCGTGTATATCCCGGTGAAGGATTCGATCGTGAAGTTCGACGCGGAAAAGGGGCGCGAGCTGGCGCAAGTCGGCGTCGCCCTGACGAGCGACGACCCGGTCGGCAACCTGTTCAGCGACGGCGAAAAGCTGTGGGTCGTCGGCGCGGGCCGCGTTTATGCCATGACGACTCTCGAACATCGGATGAGCAAGCTGGCCGAGCAGATCGCCGCCGGCGAGCCCGAGGCCCAGCTCAACCGGATGCGCCTTTATTTCAAGCAGAACGAGAAAGAGGCGGCGCTGGTAGATTTGCGCGGCGCTTATGTGTTGTTCCAGAACAAGCTCTCCCCCGATGAATCAGCCCAGCGGCTGTTTGCCGCGATGAACGAGTTGAAGCTGGCGCAGAACGAGCCGCTGACGGCGCTGGGGATCGTGACCGAACTGTTCGTGACGGCGCCATCGCCGCCGCAGTTGGCCAAAGAGACAATCTCCAAGCGAAACGACGTAGTCGCCTCGGCAATGAACGTCGTGCGGCAGAAAAAGCTCGCCGGCGGAACAGCCGCCCTGCTGGCGGTCGCGCCGCTGATCGAGGACGACTATCAGATGCTGTCGGCCACGGGGGCGATCGACGCCACGGCGACCAAGGACGACATTCCCGCCCTGACCGAAGCGGTGGCCAGCGGCAAGCCGGGGCTCCAGCTGATGACGATCCGAGCCTTGGCCCGCCTGGCCGGGGACGATGCGAAACAGCCGCTGGCCAGTCTCCTGGAGGGGGGCGACGACCGGGTGCGCCTGGCGGCGGCCCGCGCGCTGGCCAATGCGGGCGAGCGGAACATGCTCGACACGTTCGTCGCCCTGCTCGATTCCGAGAACGTCCGAGTCCGTACCCGCAGCAGCCAATCGCTACGTGCCCTCACCGGCCAGAAGATCGATTTCGCCCCGGAAGGTAAGGCCGAGGACCGCGCCAAGTCGATTGCGGCGTGGAAGGAATGGGTCAGCGCCGAAGGGGCGACGGCCAAATTCACTCTCCCCCTCTCCGATCAGGCGGTGGCGCTGGGTCGGACTCTCTATGTCTCGCAGGAGAAGGCGCCGCAGTCCAAGGTCTTCGAGCTGGACCACCAGAACAAAGAAGTCTGGAAGAAAGACCTGCCGGGGCAGGCCTGGGGCTGCCAGGGACTGCCCAACGGCAATCGTCTGATTGCCGTCTATGCCCACAGCATGGTGATTGAGTATGGGGCCGATGGCGAGGAGGTGTGGCGCAAAGAAGGGCTCCCGGGAGCGCCGTATAGCGTGCAGCGGCTCGACGACGGCACCACGCTGGTGGCCTGCGCCGATGCCCAGCAGCTCGTCGAGATCGCTCCCGACGGCAGCACCAAATCGATCAATCTCCAGGGCCGGCCCATGTCGGCCCAGCGGCTCGATAGCGGCAACACGCTCTGTGCCCTGATGCAAGGGAACCGCGTCGTCGAGGTCGATCGGGCGGGCAAGATCGTCTGGGAAATCCGCCCGGGCGACGGCCGCAACAACCCCTCGCATGCGGTCCGGTTGGAAAACGGCAATACGCTCGTGTGCATGATGGGGAGCCGACAGGTCGTTGAATACGACCCCACCGGCAAGACGGTTGTCTGGCAGAGCAGGGGCCGCCTGGCGAATGTTTATGGCGCCCAGCGCCTGTCCGACGGCCGGACGATCGTGGCCGATTACCAAGGGGTGCACGAGTTCGATCCGTCCGGGCAAAACGAAAAGCTGATCGTGCGTCAGCCCAACGTCGTGGGATTGTCGAGTTATTAGCCGTAGGACTGATTACCCGTAGGACAAGCGTCCCGCTTGTCCCAAGATGAACGCCGATTTCCAACATCGCGTCGCTACGACCTGCGCCTCCCGCGTGGCGGCTGCGGTCTGCGCTTTCCTGTTTGCCGCCGGCGCAGCGCAAGCCGACGATCCCACGGCTCGCCGGCTTGCCGAGTACCACCTTGAGCCCACGGCCGCATCGCTCAGCGAATATCTCGCTTCGCTCCAGCCGACGCCCGAGCGCCAGAAGCAACTGCGGGAGCTGATCCTCCAACTCGACGATCCGGACTTTGCCCGCCGCGAAGACGCCAAGGGCGAGCTGCTTCGTCAGGTGGGCGGCATCGCTCCGCTTCTAGATGAGGCAATCCGCGGCGAGAATCCCGAGATTCGCTGGCGGGCCAAGATCATTCGCGACCAGACCAGCCGCGAAAACCGCGCGATCCTGAGCACCGTTTTGGCGGCGATTCACGAGCGCAAGATCGTGGGCCTGGCGGCGCCGCTGTTGGGGGCCCTGCCGCATTGCGACGACCAGCGGTTACGCCAGCAGCTGCATCGGGCGCTGGTGGCCACTGCCAGTCCCGCCGATACGGGCCTATTGCGCCAGCAGCTCGCCGCCAGTGACGCCCAGGCGCGCCTCGCCGCAATTGTCGCGCTGGCCGCGGTGCAGGGCGCCGATGCCGACGCCGATGCCGTCGGGCTCCTTGCCGATCCGGCCGAAGCGGTGCAGGCGGCTGCTGCCCGCGAACTGGCCAACCATGGCCGCCGCGAAGCCCTGCCGGTGCTGGTGCGGCTGCTCGAATCTTCGGAAATGGCCATTCGCGCGCGGGCCATCCAGACGCTGCGGGCATCGACCGGGCAGCAATTCAACTATTCCGTCTATGCCACGCCCGACGAGCGCTCGCGGGCGATCGCTGCGTGGAAAACGTGGCTGGCCGGCGAGGGGATGACCGCGCCGCTGGCCGTGCCGCTGGCGGAAGGGCCCGTGTGGCTGGGCCGCCTCTTGGTTTGCGACTACGCGCAGCACAAGCTCGTCGAGTTCGACGCGGCCGGCAAGCAAGTCTGGGAGAAGGGGGTCGGAGCGCAGCCCTGGGCTTGCCAGGGATTGCCCAGCGGCCATCGTCTGGTCGGCTCGTACCAGGAGAAATCGATCGCCGAGTACGACGCCCGCGGCGAGGCGGTCTGGCGCTATGACGGCCTGCCCGGCGGGCCAACCAGCGTCGAGCGGCTGGAAAGCGGCAACACGCTCGTGGCCTGTACCGAGGGGGAAGTCGTCGTTGAGATCGATCCGGCCAAGAAGATCGTCTGGCAAGCAAAACTCCTGGGGCGGCCCGTCGATGCCCGCCGCCTGGAAGACGGCCGCACGCTCGTGACTCTGCAAAACGCCCAGAAGATCGTAGAGGTCGATTCGGCCGGCATGATCGTCTGGGAAATCTCCGGCGTCGGCCAGGCGTTCTCGGCCGAGCGGCTGGACAGCGGCAATACGCTGGTCAGTGGCATCGGCCACAGCAAGGTCCGCGAGTTCGACCGGGCCGGCCGCGTCGTCTGGGAACGCGGGTCGTTCACAAATCCTTATACCGCCCAGCGGCTGCTGAGCGGCAACACGATCGTCGTCGATACGACCGGCGTCATCGAAATCGATCCGCAGGGGACCGTCGTGAGCCGCCTGGCCCGCGGCAATTTGAGCCGGGCTTGGAGCTACTGATCCAATTTCAGATTTCAGATTTCAGATTGGAAATCCGCAATCCACAATCCGCAATCTGAAATCTGAAATCTGAAATCATCCGCCGCCGCAACATGACCTATCCACTGCTACTTGCCGACCTTGCTCCCTGGCAGCGAACGCTGCTGACGTGGCTGGGCTACGACTTTTCGAGTTCCGCGGAGGGGGCCAGGCCCGAGCTGGTCTGGACGAACCTGCCGGCGAGCTGGGGGGTGTTCGTCTTGATCGCGGCCGTCGCCGCCCTGATTTGGGCCGTCTACTGGGTCTATCGCCGCGAGATCGACACCTGCCCGGCGTGGGTCAAGATGGTCCTGGCGACGCTCCGCACCGCCGTGGTCCTCCTGCTCGTGGTCATTTTCCTCGGGCCGGCCCTGGTCGAGCTGCGGCAGCGGACGATCCAGCCGTCCCTGGTCGTGCTGCGCGACGCCTCACAGTCGATGAACAATCCAGACGCCTACGAGGACGAAGAGACCGCCAAGATCGCCGCCGCGGCGCTTCGCCAAAGTCCCGAGAAGATCAAGCAGGACCATCCCTCGCGGGTGCAGATCGTCAACGAAGTGCTGGCCTCTGGCAACGCGAAACTGCTGGCCGAGCTGCGCACCAAGGGAAAGCTGCAAGCCCTCAATTTCGCGGAGCAAGTGACGAAGGTCGATTTGCGCGACGGCGCTGTAGGGAACGCCCTCCGTGGCGTTCCGGACGGCAACAAGAGTTCCAACGAAGCCCCGCCGAATACAGCGCCCGCTTTGCCCCCCCTTGTCGCCGACGGTCGCGGCTCCGATCTCTTCAGCGCGATCCGCCAGTCGCTCGCCAGCGATTCGCCCGCCGCGATCGTGATGTTCACCGACGGCCAGCACACGGGCAAAGACGACGCCCGCGCCGCCGCCCGCGAGGCCAAGGAGCGCGGCGTGCCGCTGCTCGTCGTCGGCGTGGGCGACCCCAGCCGGCCGCGCAACCTGGAGGTGACCAAAGTCATGGTCAGCTCCAAAGTCTGGCAGGACGAACCGTTCGAAGTCGATGCGCCGATCTCGATGAATGGCATCGAAGCCGCGGAAATCCGGGCGGAGTTGATCGAACAGCGCGTCGGCGACAACGACGCGACTATCGGCGGCGGCACGGTCGTCCAGACGGTCCAGGTCACCAGCAAGCCGGGCGAGCGGCCGCGGGCCCAGTTCTCGCACACGCCGCGCGAAGCGGGCCGCTTCGTCTATACCGTCAAGGTCGAGCCGCAGGAAGGCGAGCGCCACGAAGAGGACAACCAGCTCAGCTCGCCGGTGGTCCAGGTCTTAAGCCGCGAGAAGGTCCGCGTGCTGCTCGTCGCCGGAGCGCCCACCTGGGAATACCGCCTGGTCCAGAAGCTGCTCTCGCGCGACAAAACGATCGTCGTCTCCTGCTGGCTCCAGACCCTCGACGAAGAGCGGGCCCAGGAAGGCACGCGGCTCATCAGCCACCTTCCGACGACGAAGGACGAGCTGTTCTACTACGACGTAATCCTGATGTTCGACCCGAATCCGCAGGAATTCGACCAGGCCTGGATGGAGCTCCTCAAGCAGTTTGTCGGCGATCACTCGGGCGGACTGTTGTTCATGGCCGGGCCGAAACATTCCGGCCGGCTCTTGACCAATGCCCGCACGGCGGAGCTGACGAAAGTCCTGCCGGTGACGTTCGGCGACGTCGGAGCGCTCGAAGTGGCCGCCCTGCTCTCGACGAACCAGCGGGCTTGGGGCCTGAAGGTCGTGCCCGCCAACGTCGATCATCCCACGATGCGGTTCTATCCCGAGCGGCAGGAGACGCTCCAGCGGTGGGAAACGCTCCCCGGCATATTTTGGAGCTTTCCCTGCAAGGACGCCCGGCCGGCTGCCCAGGTGCTTCTCGAACATAGCGACCCCACGCTCCGCAGCGTCGAGGGCTCGCGGCCGCTGCTCGTCGCCGGCCGTTACGGCTCGGGGAACACGCTTTATGTGGGCTTCAACGGCACGTGGCGCTGGC
>JAKEHX010000377.1 GCA_022614795.1 Planctomycetaceae bacterium
ACGGTGAAGCCTTGTTGGAACACCAGTTTTTGGCCCGACCGGACGTGGTCGGCGATCGTGGCCAGGAGCATCTCGTCGCTGAGTCCATGCAGGTACATCAGCATCTTCCAGGTCTTCTCGTCCCGGGTGTCGATTCCCTGGCTGACACTGATGGCCCGCAGGCCCTCGTCAACGACTTCTTCCTGAACGAATCCAAAGCCCTTGTATCCAACCCGAAACAGTCGCGAAACCTTGTAGACCAGGATCACACCAACGAGCTTCGACTGGAGAATGGCTTTCGCGCGTTCCAGGCCGTCGCGGCGGGATTTGCGGCCAGTGATTCCCTCATCCACACACAAGTACTCTGCGGGAACGAAGATCCGCCGCGATGCGGCTCCTTGAACGCATTCGATGATCTGCGCCGACGTGCTGTGCCCGAGCTTTGACGAAAAGCGGGACAGGACCATGCCGATCTCTAAACCTTGGCCTCTGGCCCAGCCCAGGCGCTCCTCGAGCGAGCCGTCGGCCGGAAAAGTTGCCGTAACAATGCCGGCGGCAAGGGCCGCCCTCAGCCACTCGGTGATCGCTTGTTGGCGCTGCTCCAGACTTGCGGAGCCAGCTTCAGATAATACGTTCGCCATGATGGCATCTCCGGAAGGAAACTGCTGGCGGTCAGCTGCCGAAGCAAAACCGGCTACGAAAAATCTGCCGCCGCTCCTGCCAACTTCCGAAGCCCGAGTCGCCCATCGGTCGCATCCCGCGACTCGCAAGAATTGTTTAGAGGGATGTTGTGCTGACGGCCGCCCGCGCATGGAAGACAAGCCCAGCCAGTGGATCACTCGCGGCGGCCGACAAGCGACAGGACGGAGGGCGAGCGGGAGCAACAGCGCCAATGAGGCAACCGATGCGAGCGGTCACGGCAGGATTGGAAGCGAATCGCTTCGGCGCGCCAGCGTTCAGTCGTCAAAGATGGAGCAGAACGCGAGCTAGCCCAGTGGCAGCGGCCGGTTGGGGACCGAAGAAGCCGGAACTACAATGGTAATACGGTGCAAAACGCGGCCGAAAATGGTCTACCGATGCTAACTCCGGTCCTCAATGGATTATGACGCGATTTTCGCGCCGATTTAGATCGCTCGCTGCTGGGCCGAGCGCAGCTTAACTTGTGACTGCCGAGCGTGGACTCTAAGCGTGCGGACCTGGTTGCATCGTCGACTCCGAGAGACCCGCCCCGAATCTTGCCTGCAGTCGCCAAAAATAAGTGATTTCCACCAAGTAATTATGGCGCACTTTTCCTTGAAATTGAGATTGCGTCCGGCCGCCGGGCGCGCCCCCGTGACGATACGCCCAGAGTTCTTCCTCCGTCGATGAGGCGAGTCACGGTCTCCATTCGCGGTACTCGTCGTTTCCGACGCACTCGAAGATGCGTATCTGGGCAGGAGGAAGCTCGAGGTGCTGGGTGCGGCGACCGGCACACACGATCAGATCTATCAATTGCGTCGACATGCCTGGTAGGTTCTTTAGTCTATTCTTTCGGCGCTTGAGAATGTCTTCGGCCGCGTTGTTTCCTACGCTCATGTGATCAATGATTCCGCCCGCTTTGCCACCGCGGGCCAATAGCTCCAAGTACGCCCAGGATGCGGCCTGTGCGTCCCAGTCCACTTCGATCTGCCTGCCACCAAAAAATGCCGTTCGAGGGCGGTCCAAGAGTACCAGCGCCCCGGATTGAACCGCGCGCTCGATCGCTGCCTCGGAGTCGTCAGCCGATTCTCCCACCTCGCGTAGCAACCAGTCGCGCGTGGTAGGTCCTAATCCATCGAGCGCGGATGCGATTTCGATGACCGCCCGGGACAACGGGCAGCCGTGGAGCTTCATCCACATTCCTGTGACGCCGAGCCGGCGAAACGTTGCGTAATGGTCAGGGCCAAGTTCCTTCAGCTCCGCTGGGCTGAAGACCTGATCCTTGAGGCGGAGAAATGTATCGGTGGTGTTGATCCGTGCGTAGGTATCCTCGAACCATTGGCGAGCACGGGCAGATGGGCGGGCAGTAATCATCGGATTTCTCCGGGGTTCGGTAAATGGAAGCCGGCTTTGACCATATTCCACCCCACAATTGGGGAAAAGCCCAAAACACAAGGGAAAGCACTTCCTCGGAAGGATTCGTGTATTGCCCGCAGAAATGAGACGTGGCGGCAGACAGCGTCGAAAGATCTGCGATTTATCCGCTCGGTCGCACCAAGCGACCGACGCACGACCACACGGAGAGAAGATGCCAATGCGAAAGACTTGCTCATTGCGGCGTAAGCCTGGGAATCGTCGATCAGTGGCGCCGCAACGACTGGGCTCCACAGCACCTCATGTCTCACGACCTGCTCACCGCCAAAGAGGCCGCGCGCCGTCTCGGCATCACCGTGACGACGCTCTACGATTGGCTCGGGCAATCCGACGTTGGTCTGCTCGTCATTCGCGGCCAGCGCGTCACGATCCGCTACTTCCAATCCGGTGCCAACGGCCAGGGCAAGATCCAAATCGAATCCAGCGAGATTGACAAGCTTCGCGAACTGATGCGGGTCGTGCCGCAAAGAGTAACGCCACGCCGGCACCATCTGCATTCTGAGCAGTTTCCGGGAATCACCGTGCCGTTGGGTCGGCCTCAACACAGTTAGGATTTCGACGCCGGTGATGGGATCTGAGTCACAAGCCCGGTCGCCTTGCACCCCGATTTGGTTGCGAACGAGGGAGGCCGCGGTTCCCTCGGCTCAAAGGCGGAACCGCATCGACCAGCAGGAGAAATTGCGTCACATCGACCCTAGCGGGCCACCTGCAGCCCAACGCGTCTCGGTCGTCCGCACCCCGAACACAAATGCAAATGCGCGGCGCGGTTTATCGGCAAAGCACTAGCGCGTCGCGCGGCTCGACTGCACCTTCTCTTTGATCCCAATCGCCGCCCAGAGCGGATCTTGGTAGTGCTGGCCCCATTCCTTGCCGTAGTGGTCAAAGGCCACTTTGGGCGTGTCACCGATCAGTTCAGCCAGCGTCTCGATGGAGCACCCCACGCCCTTGTTCCAGTAGCCCGAGAGCATCCGATGTGCGAAGGTGTGGCGGCAGGTATAGGACGAGTACTTTTTGCGAACGGGATCCTTGTCCCAGCCCAGCTTGCGCCGGGCTTCGATGAACCGGATCACACCGTTGACCTTGCTCCAGGCCTTGCCTGTTGTCGTGCGGAAGATTGGCAGCCCGGTACCACGTGGAGCTGTTTTCAATAACTCGCGCGTCAGTTTTGCCACTTCGGGACGAACGGGAATCTTGCGAGTTTTCTTGGTCTTGGACGAATACACACGCCACATCATGCCGCGCGGCATTTCCTCCACGTCATCGGCCGTGATCTTGGCGAGTTCGCAGTAGGGCCGCAGCCCGGTGTGCATGGCTGCAAACAAAAAGTCGCGCAACGGCTTGTCGACGGCCTTGTAAAGAGCATCTTCGTCCTCTTTGGAAAACGACTGTAGCCTGGGTCTGGACTGCGGCTTCTTGAGCCCTTTGAGAGGATTGGCAATGTCGTGGTTCTCTTCCGAGTAGTTGAACGCAGCAAGCACCACTGAAATCGCCGATCGGTACGTGGCGGGTGACTTCCAGCCCTCGTGACTCTCCATCCAGGTCTTGATGTGGCCTTTCTTGAGTTCGGTGACAGGCAAGGCCCCGCAGAATCTGCATAGATCGTTGAGCATGAATTTGGTCGTATCGCGATGTCCTTTGCTGACCGAGCCGTTCGCGACGCCACGTTCGCAGTACTGGAGGTACTCCGAACAAGTCTTCGCGACGAGCCAGTCGTCAGGAGATACGGGCGGCGCTTCGGGACGCCAGCCTTGACCAAGTTTCACTCGCGCCAATGCGAGGCTGGCAGCCTTCTTGTTGTCGATGCCTCGAATTCGATTGCCGTCCTCGTCGAACAAGGGCACACGCTTCTTGCTTCCCGGCAAGGTGTAGTACCAACTGTCGGTCTGTTGCCAATGCCAGGCCGATCCATGGGACTGACGGCGAGACTTCCTGCGGCTTCGACGGTGACGAGGCGATTGGTCGAGCTCGCTAAGTTCTTTGGAAGCCAGCTTGGCAAGGCGTTTGACCGGCGCAGAACGATGGGGGACAATTAGCTCTGTCGTTGTCCCATTGCGCGCCGGAGCCGGATCAACTATGAGTGCTGTCACGTCTATTGCCTTCCTGCACCGCCACCCGGACCGGGGCCATTTGCACCAAAGTTTGCTACACACATTTGCTACATTGGCGTTCCGGTTCGTGGCCTTTGCCAGTGCGTTGTTCCCGTATTTTACCGCATATTCAGCCGAAAATGCAACCCGGCCAAACGTCGTCTTAATCCTCGCCGACGACATCGGCTACGGCGACCTGAGCTGCTATGGAGCGACCAAGGTCAAAACGCCGCACCTCGATCGGCTGGCCGCGGAAGGCATCCGCTTTACCGATGGCCACAGCCCTTCGGCCACCTGCACGCCCACCCGCTATGCCCTGCTCACGGGGCAATATGCCTGGCGAAAAAAGGGGACCGGCATTCTTCCCGGCGACGCCGCCCTGATCATCGAGCCCGGCTCGACGACGCTGCCCGCGATGCTGAAGCGCGCCGGCTACACGACCGGCGCGGTGGGCAAATGGCACCTCGGCCTGGGAGCCGGCAACCTCGACTGGAACGTGGAGATCAAGCCCGGCCCGCGCGAGATCGGCTTTGACGAATCGTTCCTGATTCCGGCCACCGGCGACCGCGTGCCGTGCGTCTATGTCGAGAACCAGCGCGTCGCGGGCCTGGACCCCGCCGACCCGATCCGCGTCCGCTACGGCGAGAAAATCGGCGATGAGCCGACCGGAGCCGAGCATCCCGAGCTGCTGAAGATCAAGCTCAACCGCGGGCACGACAACACGATCGTCAACGGCATCAGCCGGATCGGCTTCATGACCGGCGGCAAGGCGGCCCGGTGGATCGACGAAGACATGGCCGACACGATCACGGCCAAGGCCACTGCCTTCATCGAGCGTCACCGCGACCAGCCGTTCTTCCTCTATTTCGCCACGCACGACGTCCACGTGCCGCGCGTTCCGCACGCGCGGTTCAAAGGAACCAGCCAATGCGGCATTCGGGGCGACGCCATCCATGAACTTGATTGGTCGGTCGGGCAGGTGCTCGCGACCCTGGATCGACTGAAGCTGGCCGAGCGCACGCTGGTCATCTTCAGCAGCGACAACGGGCCTGTGCTCGACGATGGCTATGCCGACGGCGCTATCGAAGATCTGAATGGCCACACGCCGGCCGGCCCGCTCAAAGGAGCCAAATACAGCCTCAACGAAGCTGGCACTCGCGTCCCCTTCATCGCTCGCTGGCCCAGCCGGATCAAACCGGGAAAGAGCGACGCCCTGGTTTGCCAGATCGATCTGCTCGCGTCGCTGGCCTCGCTTACCGGGCAGAAGCTCGACGACTCAGTCGGGCCGGACAGCTTTGACGTCTTGCCGGCTCTGCTGGGCGACTCCGGCGCCGGCCGACAGCACCTGATCGAGCACGCCAATGGCCTGGCCCTGCGCCGGGGCACGTGGAAATACATCCCGGCGGGCGGCGGCCAGCCGGGCAAAGCCAAAAAGAACAAGGCAGGCGCCGAGGCGGCGGCTCAGCTATTTGACCTGACCGGTGACCTTGGGGAGACGAAGAACGTCGCCGCGGAGAATCCCGAGCTGGTCAAGGAGTTGCACGAGCTATTCGGGCAAATCCAATCGCAGCCGCGCAGCCGGCCGAGGTAGCCCGGCTACTTCAGCTCCTTGTACATAATGTCCTTGAACTGCACGGTCATCGGCTCGCCGGCGTGCAGTTGCAGGGCGAGTATTCCAGATCTCTTGGCATTCTTGCTGTCGTTGTCGATTACTTCGACCGTGGTCAGGCCGTTGATTTTCTGGGTGAGCAGATTCCCCTTGGCGATTACCACGTAGTCGTTCCAGTCCTCTTTCTTCACCGCGGCGGCAATCTCCTTGCTGTCGCCCGTCTTGCCCGTGACCTTCTTCGCGCCATCGGCGGCAATTTCGACCTTGTCGCCGCGCTGAGCCAGGATGCCGCGGCCACCTTCCTCGTAGAGGATTCCGATATATGTTTCGCCCGGGGCGATGTCGGCCTGATATCCGTTGACGACGTAGCTCCCCTTGTCAACGCTGCGGTATTGGATGCCGCTGTTGCCGCCGACGATTTTGAACTTGAGGTTGAGTTCAAAGTCCTTGACTTCACCGCCGCGCCAAATCAGGAACGTGTTCCTGGGGGTCGGATTGTCGGCGGTGGTTTGTCCCGTGATCGCGCCGTCCTTGACCGACCAAAACTTGGGATTCCCCTCCCAGCCGGTAAGCGACTTGCCGTCGAACAGTGCCTGGTACTCATCGGCATACGCGGCAAAGGCGGGAACAAACAGGACCGCCAGGGCGATTGTCAATAGCTTCGCGTTAGTAGCCATGAACCGGATTCTCCTCAAGTACGTAGGACCGTAGGTTGGATGACTGCCAGTTAACTCGGGCCGCATGCCGGTCGCAAGTAGGCATGCGGCTTGAACTTGCAGCCGCTGCTTAGCCCGGTCGTCCACGACCGGCTGGACACGCCGCGTGGACGCGGCGGCTAAGCCAGGGGTATGACGAGGAAGCGACTTATGACACGACGCCTCGGCAAAGCGCTCGACCGCCCGCTGGCGATTCTCGTCGCGCTGGCCGTGGCGTGGCTGCCCGGCGGCCTGCGGGCCAGTTGCTGCGGCGTGGCGTCCGGCTGTCATCAGGCGGCCAGGGAATCATGCTGCAGTAATGGGTACGAGTCAGTTTGTGAGCCGGTGCCGGCTGGGAATGCTTGTTGCCACGAAGCGCGGCGAGCCGCGCGTGATTGCCGCTGCGAATTTCGCCGCTCGCAGCCGCCGGCCGCTGCACTGGTCCGTGGCGACCACAGCCACTCGTCGCCGGAGATTTTCGCTCCCACGTCCTCGCCGGCCGAACCGCTTGTCAGCGACTGGCTGGCCCTGCGCGCGGCCGACAAATTGCCCGGTGGCCCTCCCCTGCGTGTCCTCTACTGCGTTTGGCGGAATTAATCGTCGCGGCCCTGTCGTGCTCGATTTATTCCCGTTTTACCAAACCAGACTCTTGGAGGATTGCCATGTACTTTCTCACGCTGATGGTCTTGTCCGCGTTCGTTTCCGGCTTCTCGGGCGTGCCAGCGCGCGCCTGTTGTGGCGGCCAGTGCCCAGACGGGTGCGAGGCGTGCTGCTGCGCGACGTGTGATTGCGGCTGCTGCTTGACCGGGCATTGCACCGGCAATTGCGGCTGCGACGAAGCCTGCTGCGCGGGCGGCTATTGCGGCTATTGCGGCTAGTCGGCTGACGCAACACGCGAACTGACGACAAATGTCGGTGGATTAGCTCCGGGCCCTTGGGAAATCGGCTTCCCAAGGGCCCATTTCTTTGCGTGAAAGTTCAGGCGTGTCATGGTTATTTATCCGTAAAATCTTGAAAATTACCTTGCACACGCCTGCTGAATCGGTAAAGATCGGATCACCACACGATTGATGAGGGCCGAGCCGACTCTCTCCGCGCCTCTCAAAGTTGGACTATTGACTGGCAGCGCTGGGGAACTCGGCGGTTCATCGTCGTTCAACGTCCACTTTTCATTCTCTGCGCAAATGCGAATCACATTTGCAGTGGCCACGACTGCGGTCGCATTTTTGATGTCCTTCACCGGCTGCGGCGACGATTTCGGTGATCGCCAAGAAGTTCGCGGCACCGTCAAGATGAAGGGCCAGCCGCTGAGCGAAGCCGTTATCGAATTTCGGCCGCTTGAGAGCGGTGCGAATGGTGCGACGAAGACTGGTTCACTTGTCACCAAGGGTGAATACACGATTCCCCGATCCGATGGCCTTCTGCCCGGCAAGTACCTGGTCACCATCACCGCAGGCGACGGCCGCACCCCCGTGGACTCGCCCGACGGCCTTCCCGGCCCGACCGGGGCCAATATCGTTTCGAAAGAACTCGTTCCGCCCGAATACAACGTGCAGTCCAAGCAGGAAGTGGAAGTGAAAACCGGCCAGGCCAACGTCTTTAATTACGACATTCCATAAGGTCCGCCGGCCGCTCCAGACCTGCTCGTTCAATTCTCCAATTCATGAAAGGGGCACTCATGCGCTCGATTCAACGCGGTTTTACCCTGGTGGAATTGCTCGTGGTGATTGCGATTATTGGAGTGCTCGTCGCCCTTCTCTTGCCGGCGGTTCAGGCGGCCCGCGAGGCTGCCCGCCGTACGCAGTGCGGCAACAATCTCAAGCAGTCGGCCATTGCGATGCACAACTACCACGACGTCCACAACAAGCTGCCGGGCGGCGTGGGGGCTTACGGGTGCTGCTGGGGTACCTGGCAGGTGCGGCTGCTGCCCTTTCTCGAAAACGCGAACATCAGCCAGCGGTATCTCAATTCGGACGGCAACGACGCCACCGGACTGCGCTACGGAGCCGGGACCAATCTCGACGTGACGCGGCTACGCATCGCGGTCTGGACCTGCCCCAGCGACCAGGCCCAGGCGGTAATCAACCTCAATCGGATCACCAATCACAACTACGGCGTGAACTACGGGAACACGAGCTTTTTCCAGACGAGCCTGCCCGGACCGCCGGTCATCCCGTTCCTGGGAGCGCCGTTTATGGCGTACACCGGCTCGACGTCGGACGACGGGCCCGTGAACGCCGCCCAGGCCGCGACTTGGGTGCCGCGCTACGGCCGGCCCATCGGCCTGAACGAGATCCTCGACGGGACGAGCAACACGCTGATGATGGCCGAGGTGATTCAGGGCAAGGGGCGCGACTTGCGCGGCTTTAGCTGGTGGGGCGGCGCGTCCGGATTTGTCACGTATCTGGCCCCCAACAGCACCGAGCCCGATGTGATCACGGGCGGCTGGTGCAACCTCGACAACCTGCCGATCAACCCGCCCTGCATTCCCAATTCCACAACTTCCCGCCCCCGCATGATGGGCTCGCGCAGCCTACACGCTGGGCGCGGAGTGCAAGTAAACTTCTGCGATGGCCACGTGGCCTACATCCCCAAGACAATCAACTACGCCGTCTGGAACGCCATGGGCACTTCTCAGGGCTCGGAACCCAGCGCGCTTGACTTCTGAGCGCGGCCGCACAAGGTATCACAAAGTACGACTCACGTCCGCCCCGCCCGCGCACTTCTACGCCGGTAGCCTTCCCTATTCCGGCGGCGCGTCTTAGCGACTCGCGGGAGATTTCAGCGCAAAGTCGTGCGTCTGCTCGCCCGCGTTGACTTGCAGAGTCTGCGTGGTCCCCATTGTGCCAGCGGGGAGCGGATCGCTCATGGCCCGGATCTCCTCGTCGGTCAGCGTCCGCTGGGCCTCGGGGGAATTCGGTTCGATGAATTTGTTCTCCGGCTCGCCGGCGATCTGGACGTGATACTTGCCTGGCGGCAATCCCTTCACAGTGTATTTGCCCGCGGCGATGGAGCTGCCGCCCGTTCCGGCCGCTTTTCCTTCGCCCGAGAACGTGATCAGACCTTTGGCCAGCGGCTGGCCATCGAGCGTGACGCTGCCGCTCACGCTGCCCGCCGCGTCGCCGCTGCATCCGCATGCCATGGCGAGCAACGCCGTGATTCCCACGAGCCGGATCATGCTTGAGTCCCTCGCGCGAAAAGGCCACCAACAGCCCGGTTTTGTAGCAGATTGACTTGCCTGCGGAAACCCGCGTCGCTTACAATCCGGATTCCAGACAATCCGTCTGTTGTTGTCAAGGAAATTCTCTCCACATACATCCTGTTCTTATTGGAGTCATCCCATGTGTGACAGTTCGAGCCCTGGTACGGGCCGGCTGCCGGTGCGCCAGCCGGCCGGCTTCACGCTGGTCGAATTGCTCGTCGTGATTGCCATCATTGGCGTGCTCGTGGCGTTGCTCTTGCCGGCTGTACAGGCCGCCCGCGAGGCCTCGCGTCGCTCCAAGTGCCAAAACAATCTCAAGCAGCTCGCGATTGCCTGCCACAATCACGAGGACACCTATAAGAAATTCCCCTACGCCAACAAGGCGGACGTATTGGACTCATATAACTGGATGCACCTCTTGCTGCCATATATCGAGCAACAGACCGTATATGATCTGTATACCAACCTGGGCGGACCGATCACGCAAACGGGCGATTGGCCTGGGGCGCATGGCTTCAGCACGGCCGCGCCATTCATTCAGGCCCGCACGACGATCCTGGCCGTGCATCAGTGCCCGTCCGACCGTGGGCACATCATGAATGAGACGAACTTGCCCTACTATACGCGGGCCCGCGGCAATTACCGCGGCTGTGCAGGCTCGGGCGATATGTACGGCAACAGGCCCGACGGCGCCCCAACGGCCTACGTTGCCGGCATCGGCGTGTTTGCCGTCACGCGCGGACAGATTTACGGCACCGCCAATCCTCCAAAGCAGTCCACGTTCGCCGAAATGCTCGATGGCTCGTCGAACTGCGCTATGTTCGCCGAAGCGCTAAAGCCGGCAATGATCAACTGGAGCACCATCGGCGATAATACGCTCGGCAACATGGGCGGCTCGATGTTTTCCACCTTCTTGACTCCCAATTCCAGTGCCTTCGATCGGCCGTGGGGTCCCTGTCCGCAGCCGCAGGGCGATGCGGCCTATCGCTGGCCATGCAGGACGCTCGGCGGCCCGCTGCGTCCGCCGGGCAATCACAACAACAACCAGCGAACCGCGCACGTCGCGGCGCGCAGCCTCCACCCGGGGGGCGTCAATGTGGGCCTCGGCGACGGCTCCGTGCGATTCGTCTCCCAGACTATCGATGTAGTCACGTGGAGGGCACTGGGCACGATTATGGGAGGCGAAACGCTAGGGAATTTCTAGCGGCCGGACCCGCGATCAAGCTCGCAGGGCTGCTCCTGTGCGGGCTGGCTCCCCGGTCGTCTCCCGCGGCGTGAAGCGGAAGTTCTGGCTCTGGCTGAAGAACTTCAGCGGGTTGTCATAGACCACTTGCCGGATCAGGCTCTCCGGATGCCGCCGGCGGCGCATCTCCAGGATGAAGTCGGGCACGGCGGTCGGCTTGCTCGGACCCCAATCGCCCGCCGAATTCACCATCAGCCTCTCCGCCCCATACATTTCGATGATGTCGCATGCCCGCTGCGGCGTGCATTTCGTCGTCGGATACAGCGTCATCCCTCCCCAGAATCCCTCCTCCAGCACGTGCCGCACCGTGTGCTCCTCGACGTGATCGACAAGCACGCGGCTGCGGTCGATGCGGCTGTCGTCGGTGAGCATGTCGAGGATCATCCGCGTCCCCTGATACTTATCCTCCAGGTGCGGCGTGTGGATCAGAATCTGCTGGTCGAATTTCACGGCCAGCTCCAGATGCTCCACGAAGACGATCGCTTCGTTCCGCGTGTTCTTGTTGAGTCCAATCTCGCCGATCCCCAGCACGTTCGGCTTGTCAAGAAACTCCGGGATCATGGCGATCACTTCCCGCGACAGGCTCACATTCTCGGCCTCCTTGGCGTTGATGCATAGCCAGCAATAGTGCTGAAGACCATATTGAGCCGCCCGCTTAGGCTCGATTTCAGTGAGCTGGCGGAAATAGTCGCGGAAGCCATCCACGGAGCAGCGGTCGAAGCCGGCCCAGAACGCCGGCTCGCTCATGCCGACACAGCCCATCTTGGCGAGGGTCTCATAATCGTCGGTAATCCGCGAGACCATGTGGATATGCGGGTCGAAGTAGTCCATGACGGGATTCCAATGTCGAATGTCGAAAGTCAAATGACGAATGAATGTCGAATGTCGATTCGCGAATGTTCTTCTCTATTCCTCACCACGTCCTCGGCGGTGAATGGCGGCGAAAATCAAATTCAGTTCCTTTGCTTCTTGCCACAGCGTTGCGGCTGCGTCGCGGAGCGGGCTTTCTGCCGCGACGATCATTCGCAGCCAGTGTTTAGTCTCTCGCGACTCGCGTTTGCAAAGACTGATCCGGTAGAGGAACTCCTTCTTCGATCCCGCATCGTCAGCTTCGCAGTAATTTGATCCGACCGAGGTACCGGCGTCGACAAGTTGGGGAATGAGCGGAGTCGTCACAAGGTTTACCGGCACTTTCTTGGCAAACGCAATCACTGCCTCGCCAAATTTCGCCGTCCTTTCCTCAAGGTCGTGTTTCGGCAACTCGTCCTTTCTCCGAGGGTTATTCATTGACACCAGGACGACGCACCGACATTTCGTCATTTGAAGTTCGTCATTGATTCGTCATTCAGATTTCGACATTCGTCATTCCAGTCACCGCGGCGCCACCTTGAGGGCGTTCTGCCAGGTGTCGTCGTAGGGGCGCGAGAAGACCATCTGGACCTGCTCGGCCCGGTCGTCGCTTTCGTCCTGGACGATCGCCAGGGCCTCGCGCAGGCGGGCCAGCCGCGGATCGTCGGCGACGGAGCCCTCGGCCCGCTGGAGCCGGTCCAAGGCGGCGGCCAGATCCAGAATTCTGCAACGAATCTCAAGAAACTCGCGGTTGAGAATCTCGGGCGCAGTGAGGGGCAGAGGCATCGCGTAACCTTTCGAACGGGCGAAAACGGCGGCGCGGCAGGCTGACTTTCAGTGTCGCGCCGGCCGTGGCGAAAATCAAGTGCGCCGTAATAGTCGCCTTTCGCCCCGCGAAAGGACGCGGCAAACGCGGAGCAAGCCGAGATTCACACATTTCCCGCGGCCCGAAAACCCCTATTTCGGTGCGAACGGATCGGCAGCCGCCGGTGCGGCTGGCGTGGCCGGGTTCGGCGGCGGAACGGCGAACGGATCGCCGGGTGCGGGCGGGGCCGGAGTGGCGGGTGCCGCCGGGGCGCCGAATGGATCGACCGGTGCTTCGCCCGCGGGCGACGGCATGGGCTCCGCGGCCGGAGCTTCACCGGCAGCCGGCGGGGCGGCGGGCTTCTCGCCCGGCTTACGGTTGCGGAACTGCGAGCTCGCACCGCTGCCGCCTTTCAGCTCAACCGTCCGCTCTTCGACCTTCCAACCCATCTGCGTGAGCAGCTTCTGCACCGGAATGATGTCGGTGCCGTAGCGGCTGACTTCGTCCCGAATCTTCGTGAATTCCTGAATGGCCGTGGGAGTAGCCGTGTCATCCGGAGGGTCGCCGAGCACCAGATAGCGTGTATTGACGGTCAGATTTCCAGACCGCGCGCCATCCGGCCGCAGCTCCGCGTCGATCACTCCGCCGTTGAGCGTGATGATGTTGCGGACCGTGGCATAGTCTTCGACCTTATCGCCGTCGATATCCATCTTGCCCGCGATCGCAAAATGGACCTTTTGGCCCGGCGACCAGCTGGGCGTGTGAATCGCGTCCCCCTTGAGGATCGGGTTGCCGGCTGAATCTTCAAGAATCCGGCATTCCGACATGTGGGCGTCGGTCAGGCGGACCACTTCGATACGGGCCTTGGGCTTCGCGTTCGTCACGCCGTTGACATCGTGGTCGAACACCGAGAACGTCGTTTGCCGCAGCAGCCCGTCGGCCCGGCCGACATCGATCCACACCAGCTTTTGCCGCTGATTGACCCAGGCGATTTGGCCATCGGGGCGCTCGAACAGCGTTGCCCGCTCCGATTCGAGGGCCTTCCGCTTTTCCTTAAGATCGGTAATCGTTTTGCTGTTTTCGGCGATCTGGTTATTCAAGCCGGAAACCTGCTTTTCCAGCGTCTCCACCTTCGTCGTGCTGTCCTTGATGTTCGTATCGACGTCGGACTTGATCGTCGCAATCTCCGTCTTGATTGCTGCCAGCGAGTTAGCGTAGCTCTTCTTCTCCGTCGCCAGCGAGTCGTTCGCCTGCTTGGCGGCGGTTTCGGCGGCCAGGGCCCGGTCGCCTTCACGCTTGGTCACCGACTGCGTTTCCCCTTGGGCCTTGACCGTTTGCGAGTTGGCGTCGGTGACGCTGGAGTTCTTCCGGTTGACTGCGTTGAGCAGAATGGCACCCATCGTGCGGTAGTTCTTTGCCTTGTCCTCCTTATACGGCTCGATCATTTCCATGTCGGCCTTGAACTGGGCCAGCATGTCTTTGATGTCGGCGGGCGGGTCGGTCAACGAGTTTCCAGCTGTCGCCACGGCCGTTTCGTCGGGGAGCATTCCCAAGACGTATTTGCACGCCTTTACTTCGTAGTCCAGCCGCTGAATCTCGTTCGACTTATTCTGCGCGTCCGCCTTTGCAGCGTCTCGCTCCTTGATCGCCGTCTGCCCTGAGGCATAGAAGGCATAGCAGCCCACTGCCAGGACGATGGAGAGGAGGGCGAAAATAATGACCGCAATCTGAAGTCCCTGACCTTCGCGGGCTGCCATGGCAATGCTCCTGGTGCCGGATGATCCGGCGCGACTGAACCAGTCGTACGTGAACGCGGCCGCGTCCGGCCGCCGAGTCTAGGTCTAATTCTTACTTCGCTGCCTGAGGTAACGAATATTCCGCCCGCCAGTTGGCGCAGGGCGCAACATTCTTGTCCCGCCTCCCTGCGAAAAGGCGGTACGCCAAGAAAAGCCTCTCCTTGCAGGATAAATACGGGGCCTTGGAGTGTCAACGAAACCTGTCAGGCCGGGTGGATTTATTCCCTTGGTTTGCGCTCCACCCGGCCCCCGATACGATTGTGTGCATGGCCAAACTCACCAAACAGCGGCTGTTGGGCTTTGAAGCGGAAGAGGTCGCCAGCGGCAGCCCCGAGTCGGCGGTCGGGTCAGCAACAGCTCTCCAGGACCCAGGGGCCGGGGGCCAGGAGCCAGGAGCCAGAAGCCAGAAGCCGGCAACCAATCCAAAATCCAAAATCCAAAATCCAAAATCTCCCCTTCCGGTCCCAGGCCAGTCGGTCTACCTGGTCGACGCTCACTCGCTCATTTACCAGGTCTTCCACGCCCTCCCTGAAATGAGCGGGCCCAGCGGCCAGCCGGTCGGGGCAGTGCACGGCTTTGTGCGAGATATTGTGGACCTGATCGAGGTCCGCGGGGCGGACTACGTCATCGCAGCTTTTGATCATCCGGGGCCAACGTTCCGGAATGATTTGTATGACCAGTACAAGATTCACCGTGAAGAAATGCCGGCCGATTTGCAGCTGCAAATCCCTGTGATCTTGCGGTTTCTCGAAGCCCTCGGCGTTCCCAGCCCATCGCTGGCCGGCTTTGAGGCCGACGACATTCTGGCCACTCTTGCCCGCCAGGTCGAAGCCGCCGGAGCCGAGTGCTTCCTGGTCACCAGCGACAAGGACTGCCGGCAGCTCATCACCGACCACGTCAAGATGTTCAACATTCGCAAGGGGGAAGTCTTCGACGCGGCTGCACTGCGAGCGACGTGGGGCATCCGGCCCGACCAGGTCGTCGATTTCCAGTCGCTCGTCGGCGACAAGGTCGACAACGTGCCCGGCGTACCGCTGATCGGCCCGAAAAACGCCCAGGAGCTGCTGACGAAGTACCAGACGCTCGAAGGGGTCTTCGAGCATGCCCACGAAGTGGCCGGCGCGAAGCGCAAAGAAAACCTCATGAGCGGCCGCGAGCAGGCGATGAAGAGCCGCGAGCTTGTGCGACTGAAGGCCGACGTGCCCATTGCGATCGATTGGAATGCGGCGCAGGTCGGCCGCTTTCACCCCGACCTGGTGGATACACTCTGCCGCGAGTGCGGCTTCCGGCAATTGGCTCGCAGGATCGAGTCGCTGGCTGTGAAACTGGGCAGGCCGCCGCTGCCGCTTCCGGTTTCGCAGCACCAAGGCGCGTCGCTTGAGGACGAGGCAGAAGCGGCTGCTCCTCCAGCGCCCGCCAAGGAACTCACCACCGCCGCTTCGCCCGCTTGGAATGCCACGTACAAGACGATCGCCACGCTGGCGGATCTCGACTGGCTGGTTGGCGAGCTGAGCCGGCAGCCGCGTTTTGTCATCGACACCGAAACCACCGCCGTTCTGCCGCGGTGGGCAGAAATTGTCGGATACTCGTTCTGCTGGAAACCGGGCGAGGCCTATTACCTGCCCGTCCGTGCTCCGGCCGGCGAGGCGCAGCTCGATCCGGCTATGGCAGCGGCTGCCCTCAAGCCCGTGCTCGAGAATCCGCAGATCGCCAAGGTAGGCCAGAATCTGAAATACGACCTCGTGGTGCTCCGGTCGGCCGGCATCGACATGCAAGGAGTCGCGTTTGACACGATGGTGGCCGACTACCTGCTCGATCCGGGCGAGCGGAGCCACAACATGGACGACATGGCCCGCCGCTATTTGGGCCATCAAACGATCACGATCGACCAGCTTATCGGCACCGGCAAAGACCAAAAGCAGATGGACGCAGTGCCGGTCGAGTTGGTCACACAATACGCGGCGGAAGATGCCGACGTTCCGTTGCGCCTGGCACAGCTCCTGGCGCCGCGCCTTGAAGAGCAATGCCTGACGCAGCTTTTTACGGAACTGGAGATGCCGCTCGTTGAGGTCCTTGCCGAACTTGAATTCACTGGCATCCGCGTCGATGTGAGTCGCCTTCGCGAGCTGTCGAGCCAGTTCAACGGGCGGATCATTCGCCTCGAGCGCGAGATCTTTGAGATTGCCGGCCGGGAGTTCAACATCGACTCGCGGATTCAACTCGGCCAGTTGCTCTACGACGAGCTGAAGCTGCCCGTTCTGAGGAGGACGAAGACCGGTCCGAGCATGGATGCCGATGTGCTGGAAGAGCTGGCCGCCCTGCATCCGCTGCCGGCCAAAGTCATCGAGTACCGGCAAAACGCCAAGCTCAAAAGCACCTACGTCGACGCCCTCCAGGAGCTGGTCCATCCGCAGACGGGCCGCGTCCACACGTCGTTCAAGCAGGATGTCGCCGCCACCGGACGGCTCAGCTCGCAAGACCCGAATCTTCAGAACATTCCGATTCGCACCGAGCAGGGGCGCGAGATTCGCTCGGCGTTTCTGCCGGGGCACGCTGGCTGGATGCTGCTCACCGCTGACTATTCGCAGATCGAGCTGCGCGTGCTGGCCCATTTTTCGGGCGATGCGACGCTCCGCCAGGCCTTCGCCGACGACCGCGACATCCACGCCCAAGTCGCCAGCGAGGTCTATGGCGTGCCGATCGACCAGGTCACGTCCAGCCAGCGGCGGAATGCCAAGGCGGTCAACTTCGGCGTGATCTATGGCCAAACGCCGTTCGGCCTGGCCAAGGCGCTTGGCATCGAGAAGCGCGAAGCGGCGGACTTCATCAACCGCTATTTCGCCCGCTATCCAGGCGTCGATCAATTCATCATCCAAACGCTCCAGCAGTGCCGCCGCGATGGCTTTGTGAGCACGATCTCCGGCCGCCGCCGCCCGGTCAGCGGCGTCCGCGACCCGGCCAGGCTCGCCGACCCGCGCCAGCGGACCTTGCCCGAGCGGATCGCGATCAATACGGTGATTCAGGGCTCCGCGGCCGACATTATCAAGCGGGCCATGATCAACATTCATCGACAGCTGAAGGCGGAGGGGATGCAGTCCAGGATGCTCCTCCAAATCCACGACGAGCTGGTCTTTGAATTCCCGCCCAATGAGCAGGACCGATTGAACCAATTGGTCATCACCGAAATGGCGGCCGCCGCCCAATTGGCCGTGCCGCTCAAGGTGGACATCAACGTTGGTCCCAACTGGGCGGAGTGCGAGTAAACAGGAATCGGAATTTGTCGCTGGGCCGCTTTGACCGCTGTCGTTAAGATAGAAGCCATGCTCGGCCCTGTGGATCTGGCTGACGTTCTGACGACGCTGCACCATGCCCATTCAGCTTTGGCCGGACCCGCGCGACGGACTGGATCCTGCTGATTCACCCTGGAACTGGGCCGAGTTGGACAGCTACCACGACGGCCCAACCCGGAATCCTCCTACGCCGGCGCCCGGATGGGAACGCTGGTATTTTCTCTATGAATTGCCGGACGGATCGCGAGCCAAGGTGAGTGCCGATCGCGATCCGCAAACTGGCGAATGGTTCAATCCGCATCCCTCTTCAGCGCAACAATGGCCATGAGCACAAAAAAGATTCGATCGAATTCGGCGCTAACAAAGCGCATTGCGCTTTTTTATGCGCACCTCAATAGAGGCGATTTTGCGCAATGCCATCAAATGATCGACCCGCGCGTCCGCGCCAAACCCAGCTCTGTGACGCTATTGCAATATGAGAATTCGCTGCGCGATTTTCTCGATTCGGTTGGCGCTGTGTCAATCGTCAAGACCGATGTGCAGTTGCATCTGGACGAGCCCAGCAAGCTGTACGAAGACCGCGACTTTGCCACCGGCGAGACCGTGTGGCAAGACGAGGATGGCAACTCACACGTGTTTCAGGAACGCTGGGTTCGCGACGGTCGGTCGTGGTTTACACGATCGACGGGACTCTTGGCGCCGGTGTTGACCACGGCCGCCAACGGCGACCGGTCGCGCGGGAAACAAGCCGCTGGTAAGTGAGCCCGCTTTAAGGCCGCTCGCCACGGCTCGTTGCTATGCGAAACGTCTGGAATCATCGCAGAGAACTCATCCATGACCGACCGGCGACCTTCCGTTCTGCTGCGAGCTGTTGGCTGGATTGCGATCACCGCGCTCGTGGTGCTGGGCTCGGTTGAACTGGCAGTGTGGTTCGTTATGCGATCCGCTCCACGCGCCATTCACCACCCCGGAATTCTCGTTAATCAGGATGACGATGGCAGGTTCGTTTCCAATTATGAACTATTTGACGATCCCGACCAAAGTGGCTCGCAATTGAGCTTGAGAATCCGCGAGAACACGAATCCCGCGCTTGTTGAGGCTTCGATTAATGAGCTTGGAGACTTGGAATTGAGCTTAGTTCCGAATTCCTATGGAAATGCCCGCATCTCGTTGCGAGCGACCGATCCTTACGGCCTCTATGCGGATACCTCATTGAATGTCGCCGTCAATGGAAAGCCCGTCGTGAGCCCGCACCCTACGGAAGTCGTCGTTGACGTCGGTCGGTCCGAAGTGGTTCTCAATCTCCGCGAGTTTTTCTCCGACCCGGATGAGGCCGATAGTTCGCTCTATTTTGGAATTCCGCGCTTTGCAATCTGGGATCCCTTCGCTCCGCCATCGAGCGCTTTCCTGTTTGACGACTATGACCTGGACCACAATTCTGGTTTGCTCGTGTTGCGACTTGCTCGTGGCAGAGTGGGGACTGACACGATCTCGCTACGTGCCTCGGATTCAAACGGTGCCGACAGTGAAACAACAACGATTAAGGTGGTGGTTCAGCCGATTAGCGACCATGCTGCCAAATAGGCGCCGCAGCTGTTTCCATTCGTCATTTGACTTTCGACATTCGACATTATGTTGATCCTCGGCCTCGTCGGCGGCGTTGCCAGCGGCAAGTCGTTTGTCGCCGAGTGCTTTCGTCAGCTGGGGGCGGCCGTGCTCGATGCCGACAAGACCGGCCATGCGGTCCTCTATGAGCCGGCCATTATGGACGCCATTCGCGGCCGCTGGGGGGACGGCGTGCTCGATGCCCAGGGAAACGTCAACCGATCGGCGGTCGCCAAGATCGTCTTCGCGCCTGGCAACGACGCCGAGAAGCGATTTCTCGAAGAGCTGACCCATCCGCGGATTGAGGCCCGTCTCCAGCGGCAGATGGAATTGCTCCAGGCCAGCGGCTCGCCGCCACTTGCGGTTGTGATTGATGCAGCCCTGCTTTTTGAGGCGGGCTGGGACAAGCTCTGCGACAAAATCGTGTTTGTTGATGCCTCCCGCGACATCCGCCTGGAGCGGGCCGTCGCCCGTGGCTGGTCGGCCGAGCAGTTCGCGGCCCGCGAAGCGGCTCAATTGCCCTTGGAAGAGAAGCGGAATCGCTCGCACATCGTCATCCGCAATGCCCGCTCGCGCGACAACGTCCGTGAAGTCGTCCGGCTGACGTGGGAGCAGCTCTTTCCGGAATCTTCAACTGACGCATAACTCGTAGGCTCTGGCTCCTGGCTCCCGATCCCTGGCTCCTGCTCCCTGCCTTCTAGAATTCCGTAACTTGCCCTTCCCCCCGCCGCCCTTCCGGGCATAATGAAAGGGCACTCCCAAGTTCAACCGGCGCTCGACCGGGTGGGCGGCGCAAGATTCGTTGTGCTGTCCACAAGGTCCGCTGGCTTGTCACAGCTCCGCTGATTCACTGTCGCGTCCCTCCCGTCCGTTCGCTCGGCTCGTCCTTGGGCTAAACACCCCCAATTGCGAGGCTCCCCGCCTCCGCTGTAGTCGCACTACCAGCGCCCGCTGGCCGCAAGCACTCTCCTCGCGGCTTTCGGGCTGGCGGCTCCAGCATGGTTTGCATTCCCCCGCCTCAGGCGCCGTTCGCGCGCCGACTTCTCTTCGAATCCGGAGCAGAGAAATGACGACGTTCAAGAACTTCCGCAATCGCGGCGACCGCGACGATCGCACCGACGACCCCGCCGCCTCGCCCTCGCCTCCCTCGACGGCCACCGAAATGGGGCCCGAGCACCTGGAAATTCTCCGCGAAATCGAAGCCGAGGGGGAGCCGCTCTCGCTGGCCGAAGAACTCGCCGTGCTGGCCGATCGCGGCGAACTCACCGAGGCGGGCGACAAACTCCCCAAGGTCAACAAGCAAACGGAAACCCATATCGCCGAATTGCAGCGGATGAGCATGCCGCAGCTCATCGAAGAAGCCCGCAAGGAAAATCTCAGCGAAGTCGCCGGCATGAAGCGGCAAGACCTGATCTTTCGAATCCTGAAAGAGCGGGTCAAGATGAACGGGCTGATGTACGGCGAGGGAACGCTCGAAATCCTTCCCGACGGCTTTGGGTTCCTGCGGAGCCCCGATTATCACTACCTGTCGTGCCCGGACGACATCTATGTCTCCCCCAGCCAGATTCGCCGCTTCGGCCTGCGCACCGGGGCCACGGTCTCTGGGCAAATTCGCCCACCGAAGGAGAACGAGCGCTATTTTGCCCTGCTCCGTGTCGAGGCGATCAACTACCACGATCCGAACGATGCCCAGAACCGCGTCCTGTTCGACGACCTGACGCCGCTGCACCCCGACAAGCGGATCGTCATGGAGCACGATCCCGACGACCTTTCAACCCGCGTCGTCGATCTGGTCACACCCATCGGCTTCGGCCAGCGCGGCCTGATCGTCAGCCCGCCGCGGGCCGGCAAGACCATCTTGATGCAAAAAATGGCCAAGGCGGTGCTGCACAACTTCCCGGACGCCTACGTGATCATGCTCCTCGTGGACGAGCGGCCAGAAGAGGTGACCGACATGGAGCGGCAGGTCAAAGGCCGCAACTGTGAAGTCATCTCCAGCACGTTCGACGAACCGCCGGCCCGCCACGTGCAGGTCGCCAACATGGTTTTGGAGAAGTCCAAGCGACTGGTCGAGTGCGGCATCGACGTGATCATTTTCCTCGATTCGATCACGCGCCTCGCCCGGGCCTGGAACAGCGAGTGCCCGCAATCGGGTAAGCTGCTCACCGGCGGCCTCGACGCCAACGCCCTCCAGCAGCCTAAGCGCTTCTTCGGCTCGGCACGTAAGGTTGAAGAAGGGGGCTCGCTCACGATTTTGGCCACTGCCCTGGTCGATACCGGCAGCAAGATGGACGACGTGATCTTCGAGGAGTTCAAAGGAACCGGCAACCTGGAAATTCACCTCGACCGCCGGCTGGTCGATAAGCGGATCTGGCCGGCGATCGATATCTCCAAGAGCGGCACGCGCCGCGAGGAGATCCTGATGGACCCCGACGAATACCGCCGCGTCACCGTCATGCGCCGCGTCCTGGCCGACATGGATTCGCCCAGTGCCATGGAGCTGCTCGTCACGCGTCTGGCGAAATCCAAGACCAACGCGGAGTTTCTGATGAGCATGAATGTGAAGTAGGAGTGAGTGGTGAGTGGTGAGTGGTGAGTAGGTGAATGGTGCACTACCACTCACTACTCACCACCCACCACTCACCATCCCCGCGAATATTCAATTAGCGCCGCCGAATCACCTGCATGAGCACCGAGGTGTCACCGTCCATCGTGAATACGGCTGCTGCCCCGCCAGTCGCGCCCGAGCCCGTGACCGCGGAAGTCGTGCGGCCATCGCCTGCGCCATCGCCGTGGCGATTCGGGCTCAAGGCGCTGTTGGGCCTGATGGCCGCGTGCAGCGTGCAGTTCGCCGCTATGAGCTATTTGGGCGTGCTGGCGGGCTTTGTCGCGGGCGTGGTGGTCTGCTTCGCCGCGTTTACGGCGATTATTGTCATCGGGCCCTTTCTCACCGACGAGCGGGCGCGCCTTGTGCCGCAGCTCGACGTCATGATCGTGCGGCTCATGCTCGCGATCGTGATTTTGATCTTTGCTTCCATCATTTCCGGCGGCGGCACCGCGGCCTGGCACGTCCTCTCCCGGATTCAGACCGAGCGGCTGATTGAGCAGAAACTCGGCCTGAGCCTCAAACCGGTCATGATCGACCACAACCAGCGGATCGAGACGGGCCTGCTCGTCGAGTCGATCACGGGCGGCGGCGCGGCTCATCAGGCCGGCCTGCAAAAGAACGACGTCGTGCTGATCGGGGGGACCGTCGCCGAGTATTTGCAGACGCTCTATGAGAACCGGGGAAAGGAAGTGAATATCAACGTCGCGACCGGGGCGCTCAGTAAATCGGTCGAAAGCTGTCCGCAGCGAACCGTGACGCTCGCCATACCGCGGTGACTTCAGGATTCTTCCGAGCGGCTTCGGCCCGAGCGCTTGGCGGCCTTCTTCGGCTTGGCGGACTTGGCGGGTTTGGAGAGTTTGGCGGGTTTGTCCTTGCCCTTGGAGTTGGCGGCCGGCCTGGCCGCGCGGGCGGCTTTCGGCGCGGCGCTTGGCTTGCCTCCACGACCGCGGCGGCGGCGCGTCGAAGGCCCGCGGGCGGCCCGCTCCCCGAGCAGATTCAGCGCCTCGTCGAACGTGAGCTGGTCGACGGCCATGCCCCTGGGCAGCGTGGCGTTCGTCGTCCCGTCGCTCACATAAACGCCGAACCGGCCTTCGAGCACCTTCACCGGCTGGCCGGTCACGGGCGAAGGCGCCTCAAACGTCTTGAGCGGCTCTCGCGGCGCGGCCCGTCCGCGGCCGCGGGCCTTGGGCTGCGCGAGCAGCTCAACCGCCTGCTCCAAAGTCGCATCAAGGGGCGACAGCTCCCGCGGCAATGACCGCGTTTCCGTGCCGCACTTGATATACGGCCCGAACTTGCCATTATAAGCGACGATCGGCTCGTGCGATTGTGGATGCTCGCCGAGAGTCCGCGGAATCGTGAGCAACTTCAG
Organism: Planctomycetaceae bacterium; assembly: GCA_022614795.1. Lineage (GTDB taxonomy): Bacteria > Planctomycetota > Planctomycetia > Pirellulales > Pirellulaceae > CAYLLN01. Next base: position 23,250 of record JAKEHX010000377.1, read on the forward strand.
CGCCAGCTCAAACGTGACATCCGCGGGCTTCATATTCGCCAGTAGCGACGCATTCTTCTTGTCCTCGTCGTCCGGGACGCCGCGCTGTACATACGGCCCGAACCGCCCCTGCTTGAGATAGACGGGCTTGTGCGTGTCGGGGCAAATGCCCAACGGCTCCTGGCTGACGCTCGCCTGTTCGAGCATTTCAATCGCCTTGGCGAGATTCAGCTCGTCGGGGGGCAAGTCCTCGGGAATGCTCGCCTTGCGCTCGCCCTGCTCGATGAACGGTCCGTACTTGCCGACGCGGACAAACACGTCCTCGCGATGTTCGCCTGCCTGGGGCTTGCCCAGCGGAAAGCGGGCCAGATCGCGAGCGTCGATTTCGCTTAGCTTCGACTCAAGCTGCTGTTTCAGGCCCGGCTGGCCGTTGCCAAAGTAGAAATCGCTCAGGTATTTCGCGGGCTCTTCCTCCTGCCGGCTGATCGCGTCCAAGAGGTCTTCCATTTGCGCGGTGAACTGATAATCCACCAGCCGCGGCAGGTGCTCCTCGAGCAGCCGGGCGACCGAAAAGGCTGTCCAGGTCGGCACCAGCGCGCTCCCCTTCTTGAACACGTATTGCCGGGCCAGAATCGTCTCGATGATCGAGGCATACGTGCTCGGCCGCCCGATGCCGCGGTCCTCCAAGGCGCCAGTGAGCGAGGCTTCGGTGAACCGTGCGGGGGGCTGCGTCGTGTGGTCTTTCGCAGTCAACGCGAGGCAGGCGAGCGAGTCGCCCACCGCGACCGACGGCAGAATCCGCTCCTGATCGGCAATCTCCGCCTCCGGATCGTCCGAACCTTCGACATACGCCCGCAGGAACCCAGGGAACTCAATCGACCGGCCGCTGACCTGGAAGACCGCTCCATCGGCCTCGAGCGTCACGGTCATGATCCGCCCGCGGGCATCGACCATCTGGCTGGCGATCGTCCGCTTCCAGATCAATTCGAACAGGCGGAACTGGTCGTAATTGAGCTCCCCCTTGAGGACCGCAGGCAGCTCGAACGGATGGCCGGCGGGCCGGATTGCTTCGTGCGCTTCCTGGGCGTTCTTGACTTTCGAGCGATAGACCCGCGGCTCGGCGGGCAGGTACTCCGCACCATACTCGGCCCGCACCAGGTCGCGAGCGGCGTCGATCGCCACTTGCGCGAGGTTCGTCGAGTCGGTGCGCATGTAGGTGATGTGCCCGTTCTCGTAGAGACTCTGGGCGACGTCCATCGTCCTCCGTGCCCCAAAGCCCAGCTTGCGGTTGGCCTCTTGCTGCAAGGTGCTCGTTGTAAAGGGATCGGCCGGCTTGCGGGTGTAGGGGCGCTCCTCGACGTTAGTAATGCGAAAATGCTCGCTCATGAGCCGCTGGGCGAGGTCGCGGGCCGCCTGCTCGTCGAGCAACAGAAGCTGCTCATCCTTGATCCGCCCGGTGGCTGGATCAAAGTCCTTGCCCGAGGGGACCTTTCGCCCGTCGAGCGAAACCAGCGTCGCCTCGAACTCCTTGCTGATCGCTGTGTGAAAGCGGCCGACAAGGTCCCACCACGTCGCCGCGCGAAAGGCGATCCGCTGCTTTTCGCGCTCGACGATCATTTTCACGGCCACGCTTTGCACGCGGCCGGCCGAGAGCTTGGGCTTCACCTTCTTCCACAACAGCGGCGAAACCTCATAGCCATACAGCCGGTCGAGGATGCGGCGCGTCTCCTGCGCCCGGACCAGACCTTCGTCGATGTCGCGCGGATTCTCCAGCGCCTCTTGAATCGCCTCTTTGGTGATCTCATGAAACACCAGCCGACGCACCGGGACCTTCGGCTTGAGGACTTCACACAAGTGCCAGCTGATCGCTTCCCCTTCGCGGTCTTCGTCCGTCGCCAGGTAGAGTTGGCCCGCGCCTTTCAATAGCTGCTTGAGCTTGCTGACCTGCGACCGCTTTTCGCTGGGGACAATATAGATCGGGGTGAAGTTGTCATCGACGTTGACACCCAGGCGGGCCCAGGGCTGGCCCTTGAATTGCTCGGGTACCTCTTTCGCCCCCTCGGGCAGATCGCGGATATGGCCGATGCTGGCCTCGACGGTGAAATTCCGCCCCAGATATTTGGAGATGGTACGGGCCTTCGCAGGCGACTCGACGATTACCAACGATTTGCCGTTTGCTGCTCGTTTTGCCATCGTGTGTCGTCCGGGACGCTGGAGTTTCCTGTCGAACTTGTTGGGAAAGCCGCCTCTATATATCTGAGTAGCCCACACCAGCACGTAAGCGAGAGGTTTTTGGAGTGTTCTGGCGGAGCAGTTTACGCAACCGGCAGAGCTTTTGTGATCGGAAAAACCGCCCCGAGAGCCCTTCCTTCGGGTGGATACGCCGAAATCCTC
>JAKEHX010000378.1 GCA_022614795.1 Planctomycetaceae bacterium
AGAGGTTGTGAATGAATCCCGTAGCGGAACTCGCCAGAGTTCCGAATCCGCGGAAAAACCTGAAGTCTGGCGACTTCAGCTACGAAAGATTCACAACCTCTTAGTACTTGGTACGGCGTACGCAGTACTTGGAACGACGCATCCCTTCCGCCGCTACACCTACCCCCCGCTTGCGTCCCCTTTCCGCGACTTGCGGCGGGCGGCGCTCGACGATTCCGCCGTCCCCGACTGAAAGCTGTCGAGCCGGACCACGCGCCGCTCGCCGTCCTTCGCATTGAGATAGACGGCTTGCCAGTTGGCGGTGACGTCGTCCCCTTCCAGGGCGAATTCGCGGATGTAGCGGCCGCGCACGGCGGCGGGCGTTCCGGCCGGCGGATTGCGGCGGGCATGGTCGATCTCCACCCGTTCCAAAAGCTCCCGCACGATGCCCGTGGCCCGCAGGCGCTGGTAATAGCCCTGCGGCGACAGTTCGTGATAGCGGATGTCGATCTTCTTGCGGACGTTCCACGAGGCGTTGCGGCCCGCCTTTTCCAGGACAAAGTGCTTCGTGACCCAGTCGAGCGTTCCCACGAGCGACTGCGGATCGTCGGCCAGGCCGTCGAGCGCCAGCTCCCAGCGATGCAGAATCTCGCGGGCTTCAAGCGGCGCATCGGGCCGCCGATCGAGATAGCGGCGGCACGCTTCGAGGTAAAAACGCTGCAGCTCCAGGGCCGTCGCCTGCCGGCCGCCCGAGAGGGGCACGCGGACGACGAGCGTCGGGTCCGCACAGATCGACCACAAGGCCCGAATCGGCCGCCAGAGCCGCGGCACGCGGGGCATCTCGCCCGCCTCGATGCAGTCCAGCACCAGGAGCGTTGTGCCGATCCGCAGATATTCGGCCGGCTCGCACATGTTCGAATCGCCCAGGGCGATTTGCAGCCGCTGCCGCGAGGCGAACAGGCGGCGAAACTCGCCCCAGACCATTCCCGCGTCGGCGTTCACTACTTTGAAGAAGTGCCCCAAGCTGAGGATCGGCCGGTCGCCGACGAAGCCCCCCAGCCCGATGATGCAGTTGAGGGCTGGGGCCTTGTCCGCCAGTTGGAAATTGCCGTCGCCATCGATCAGGCCGCTGCCGCTTATGATCGGCCGGCTGACCAGGAACGGCAGCATCTGGCGGCGGATGCGGGCAAATGCCGTGAGCCACAAGGCCGAGTACATGAGCACGGCCAGCGGCGCGGAGATCACGCGCGTCAGCCACGAGAGCGAGACCTCCAGCCACACCGGGCCGGTCGGCGATTCGCCGTCAATATCCTTAAGGTCGCAGCCAAACAGCAGCCTGGAAAGCCGCTCGGGCCGCCGCACCAGCCGCTCCCCCACCAGATAGACGAGGGCTGAGGCCAGCGCATAGAGGATGACGAACTTGTCGATGATCCACAGCAGCAGCCACGTGCACAGGCCCAGCGGGAACATCGCCGCCAGGGCCGCCCGCCACAGCCACAGCCGCCAGCCCGTGGCAAACACAGCGTCGTAACTTTCCTGCGCGCCGTAGATGTTGTCGGCCGCGTCGCGGTCGTTTTTCACCAGCCGCACCACGTCGCCGGACGCTTCGGCGACTGCTTCGGCGAGCAATTCATCCTGGGCCCGCTGCCACGCGATAACCTGGCGCGGCGATCGGCACTCGGGGGTCGAGCCCTCGACCAGGCCGCCGCCGACCGCCGGCCGCTCGGTCTCGAACCAGACGGCTCCGCCCGCGGCGTGGAACACGCCCTCTTTCATGTGCCGGGCGGGCACGGCGGGCAGACGACGGCGCAGGGCGGCGACCAGCTCGCGGAACAGGCCATAACGGCCTCGCCGGCCCGGTTCGCTCTCGGGGGGCACCACCAGGGCGTATTCGGTCTCCAGCCCGTGCAGGCGCTGGAAGACGTCCGACTTACTCGCCACCGTGGGGGACTACCGTATCTTCAAGGTATGTGTCGGGGGCGCTCGCGCTGTCCACGCTAATCGCCGCCAATGTGGCCCGAATCGAGGCCCACACGCTCGGGGCGCTCGCCGCATCCATGGCCGCAGGTTCATTCGCCGCCGATTCGGTTTTAATAGCGGATTCGGGCATGTCAGATCACCAGAGAGAAGGTGCGGAAACGAAACCGGAACTGATACACATCGCGACTTCATCGCGTTTGCCTGCGGCTGGAAGCGAGGCACAGTGTCCAGCCGGGCCAAATCACCCCTTCATCGTAGCCACCGGCCGTGGGGGGAGCAAGCGAGGCGTAGGCGAGAGGTCGATTTCAGATTTAGGATTTCAGATTTCAGATTTGGAGTGCGGCGACTTGTCGCCGCTTTGAGATTCTGGGTTTGGGAGCGCGCGGCCTTGGCCCATGCCCCTTGGACCTTGGACCTTGGACTTACTTGAGTCGCTTTAGCTGCACATCCTTGATCGCCGAAGTGACCTGATAGGTCGCAATGCCCAAGGGCCGGCTGGCGTCGGATTCCAGGCGCGTCGAGATTCGTTTGTCCTTCAGCTCGACATCGACCACTTGCTCGTTGTCGATCCAGCACTGGACCTTCCCCTCCGCCACGCGGATGCGAATCTTGTACCACTTGTTGGCGTCGAATTTCTGGTAGCTCGTCGTTTCGTTCTCCGAGGCGTCCTGGTTGTTGATGCTCGACAGGCCAACCACGGTTCCCGCCCAGCCGCCGCAGATGAACGTGGCGTGCGATTCGCGCACCGGAAACGTCAGGCCGCAGAAGAAATCGTCCCCCTTGAGCTTCATGGCCTGAAGCGAGATTTCGAAATTGTCCTTGGGGAGCTTGCTCGCGTCCTTCCAGGTCACGCCGGAGAGTGATTCTCCCTGGTGGATGACGAGCTGGCCATCTTCCACCTTTATTTCGCCGCCCCCGGCAAAGTTCGTTTGCTTCCAGCCGTCGAGCGACTTGCCGTCGAACAACTTCACGACCTCGCTCTGATCGGCGGCTGGTTTTGCCGGTTCGTCGGCAATGGCCGCCAGCGGAAGCAGCCAGGCCAGCGACAGGCCACAAGCAGAGCAAACAAAGCGGGACATGAGAGTTCTCCCTAGTGCAAAGTTCAACGGGCCTGCCTCAACTTGGCGACTATGATAGTGTTTCGCGGGGCTGATTGCAGCCTTTCAATCTCCAGTGGGCACGGGATACAGCTCCACCGCTGCCGGCTGACCGGGCGCGAGCGGAACGACCGTCTGCGGCTGGCCCAGTACTCCTTGGGACAACAGCTCGTCGAGCAGCTCCGGCTTGAAGCGCGGATCGTAGCCGTAGTTGCCCGGCGAGCGATAGCGTTCGAGCTCTTGCCAATCGACCAGGACCCAGGCGATGTGGCGGCTGGCCAGCTCCTGCCGGCGCTCGTCCGCCGTTTTGCAGAGCATCCAGTCGCAGAGCAGGCAGCCGTCGAAGCAGGTGTTGTAGTAAGCCTGCACGTCCAGATCGAACGGTTGCGCATCCCCCACCAAGAGCACACTCTGGCCTGGCGGAACGTGCTTGTTCAGGAATTGGTGGCCCGGTTTGACGCGCAGCGGCGTCCCCTCGGGCCAGGGCCCGTCGCGGCGAAGCTGGGCAAGGGAGACGAACCAGCGATTATCGCCGAGCATCTGCGAACTGGCGGCCACGAGACAATAGCCCATTCCAACGATCAGCACGAGGCGCAGTGTCCATCGCCACCAGCGATCCTCGATCGTTGCTGCCAGAGCGGCCGGTAGGGCCGCAAACGGCCACGCCGGCAAGAGGAAGCGGTCGATGCGGTGCGAGAGAAGCCACCAGACAGCGAGGATCAATATGAGTGCGAGCGCCGCTGGAAGTACTAAATGCGGAGTGCGGAGTGCGGAGTGCGGAGTGGGGGAACTCCGCGCGATCACGGCCGCGATTGCCGCCGCGGCCAGTAGCGGCAGGACGAGCGGGCTGGCCAGGTCGTCGCGGCCGGCGATGCGGGCCAGCGAACTGGCGAGCTGAGCGGGAGGGTAGCGCCGGCCCTGGGCATCGGGCGGAACTTGATGGGCGGTACGCCACTGCGCGTCCTTTTCGGGCGTGCGCGTTGCGCCGTCGAACAGGTTATACGCGAGCGGATAGACCGGATTGCCGGTCAGCACGGCGCTTTTGACGTACCAGGCGCCGCCCCCGAGAAGCACGCCAGTGACGAAGAGTGCGATCGCAACTGTAGGACGGAATTGCATTCCGTCCGCTGCGAACGAGCTGTGATCGAAAGCGGCAGATTGGGACGGATTGGAAATCCGTCCTACGCGAATGAGCGCCCACACGGCCAGCGGCGCGACGGCGAAGGCCAGACCGGGATACTTGATGGCGGCCGCCGCGCCCGCCAACAGGCCGGGCAAGAGAAAGCTGCACGCGCCGCGGCGGGCCAGCCACATCGAATAGAACGCGAGGAAGACATAGCAGGCCAGCACGCCATCGTTCAGGCCGCTGACCGAGACGTGAACGACCCAAGGATGAGAAATGAAGACAACCGCGGCAATGGTCCCCCCCGCCCTGCCCGCCAGTCGTTCGCCGGCTGAGTAAATTGCCAGCGCGGCAAGCACCGTAAACGCCGCGATCACTACCTTGCCGGCCAGTGCGCCGTAAAACCAGCCGTTCTCTCCCGGCCAGAGGCCCATCGCCAGGAGCGCGTGCATCTCTGCCGCCAGCGGCATGTTGCCATAGACGTTGTGCGGCAGAAACGTGATTTGCCCCTGCGCCAGCCACTCCTTGGGAACCTGGAGGTGGTATTCGCGGACGTCGAAGTCCCACGGCGGCAGGCAAGCGCCGAGAAGCAAAATGACGACAAAGGGGACAGCGAGCCAGACAAGTGCGGAATGCGCGCTTCGGTAGGCAGCGCCCTTGGTGGCGTTCCGGGAACGGCGATCGCGGAAAACGTGCCAGACGGCAGAGGTCACGAGTGCGAAAACCACTAGCCACAACAACCAGGTTTGCCGGAGCCATCCCGCCAAGCCGATGACGAGCACGATCGTCGAGAGCCCGCTCAGCCCCACGGCCAACTCGAAAATCGTGAGCTCGAGCGGCGTGCACTCTGCCGCAAGTCGCAACTGCCGGATAACCGGCCGTCCCAGCCCATACGCCGCGATCAAGATCAGGGCGGCCATCGCCACGACGGGGACGCGGTCCAACAGGCCCAGCGGCGTCCCGGCGGGACCGAACCACTGGGCCACCAGCCCGAATGGGTCTTGCAACAATCGCAGCAATTCCAGCCGCCGCGGCGACAGCATGAACCAAATGAGATAGCTCGCCGTCAGCACCGCGAGGCCAATTGCCGCTGCCAGGCCCGCGCGCGGCGTGGCGACAGGGGGCCCTGAGTCTTTGGCGGATTTGGCCTTTTTCATCCCGAAATCGACTCCCGCCAATGACTCCCGGCCCCGTGGCATTTGAGCTATGTTTGAATGACTGCTGCCGATTGTAACGACGCGCCTCCCACCCGCCCTCTCATCCCCCATGTCCAGCCCCCCTGGCCGCCTCCGCGGCATCTTTACTCCCAATATCGTTCCGCTCGACGCGGATGGCGAGATCAACGAAGCCGAAACCCGCCGCTACGTCGATTGGCTGATCGACCATGGCGTGCACGGCCTGTATCCCAATGGCTCGACGGGCGAGTTCCTGCGGTTCACGGCTGAGGAGCGGCGGCGGATTATCGAGATCATCGCCGACCAGGCCCGCGGCCGCGTGCCGATCCTGGCCGGGGCCGCCGAAGCCAACGTCAAAGAAACCATTCGAGCGTGCGAGCATTACCACCGCCTCGGCTGCCGGGCGGTGGCCATCGTGTCGCCGTTTTACTACAAGCTGTCGCCGGCCGGCGTGTATGCCTATTTCAAGGAAATCGCCGACCACTCGCCGATCGACATCACGCTCTACAACATCCCGCTCTTCGCTTCGCCGATCGACGTGCCCACCGTCCAGCGGCTGGCGGAGGAATGCCCGCGTGTTGTGGCGATCAAAGACAGCTCGGGCGACCTGCCGCACATGATGCGGATGATCGCCGCCGTCCGCCCACTGCGGCCCGAATTCGCCTTCATGACCGGCTGGGACCCCGCCCTGATGCCTATGATCCTGATCGGCTGCGACGGCGGCACCAATGCCACCAGCGGCGTCGTTCCCGAAATCACGCGGAAGCTCTACGACCTGACGCTCGCCGGGAGGTTGGACGAGGCCCGCGACCTGCAATATCGCCTGCTGACGCTGTTTGACGCGATGATCTATCACAGCGAGTTCCCCGAAGGTTTCCGCGCCGCGCTTAACCTCCGCGGCATTAACACGGGCCCCGGCCGGCAGCCGCAATCGCCCGTCCAGCAGCAAAGCCTGGTGAAGCTCCGCGATCAACTCCAGTGCCTCTTGGCCACGGAAGGCTTCACCGACGAGCCACTCGGCGGCTGCCCGGTCGGCGAATCGATGGACCCCGAGCAGGTCGCGCGCATTGTGCAAGGCGTCGTCGGCGAGCTCAAACGCCGCGGCATCGCGTAGGGACCACGCTCAGTAAGCGAGCACCTGGTGCGTGCCGTCGAGCCAGTAGCTGGGGCTCCACATCGGCCTGGGAACGTGGATCGTCCCCGAGTACGAGCCTGGCCCGTTGGAAAAGATCTTGAATCCCCGCGTCGTCAACTCGGCCTGGAAGCCGGCGATCGCAGCATCGAACGATGTGACGAGCGACTGCAAGGCCGGCGCCACGTTGGGATCGTAGGCGTACTGGTCCCTCAGGTGGACCAACTGCGCGCCCAACTGATTGAGCGCCCGGTGCATCGCGACCAGATCCGCGTTGCTCGGACCGGCCAGGACCAGCATGGGCAGCGGACTGACGGGCACGTGTTGGACGCCTCCTTGAGTGACAGAGTAGGCGGGGTCGAAGTAGATCTCCAAGCTGTCGCCGGCGTAGTTGATCTGCGCGCCGTACTGGGGAGCGCGGGGAGCCAGCCGCTGGAACAGCGCTTGGGCAATGATCGGTCCGTCGGTCCGGAACTGTAGCTCTCCAGCGCCTCCACCTTGAGGCGTGACGATGATGTCGGCAAAGCCGTCGGCGTTGAGGTCGCCCGCCGCGACGAGCACACTGCCGGTGAATGTTTGGCCGCCGTCGACGTCCGGCCCGGTGGCGACGATGAAACCGTTGCTGGACGGTTGCGGGTCAAATCTCCAGTTGCCGGCGCGGGCACTGTGGTTCACAAACCAAATGATACTGTTGACGGTGATCGTAACCGTCTCGGTTTCGGTAGTCGGAGGCGCGACTGGTGCGGAGGGCCCGATGTTGACCTTCAGGCGGTGGTCGAGGTCTGCGGTATAGAAGGCAAATAGCGGCTTGAAACTGTAGCCGTCGCCGCTGACGATTACGTCGGCGTTGCCGTCGGAGTTCAGGTCGCCGGCAGCGACGAACACGCCGCCGGTGAATTTCGGATCGCCGCGATACCTGAAAGTTGGCACGCCCGCTGGGACCTGCCTATAGAAGGTTTCCTGCTCGATGTAGGGCAATAGTTGAAACATCCATTCGGGGGCGCGATTGATGGACTCGGCCGGTGCGCCGCCGTGGGAATGAGCGCCATTTTGGCCGAAATTGCCAGGCTCGATCGACATCTCACTTGTTGGCGTCACGTGCGGGCCGGGAACGGCTGCCTCGCGGACGTTGGCGCTGGCGACGCTGCTCGGGTCCAAACTCAGAGCCACCGGCGTGTCGTCCGCATGAATGGGCAGTGCGGCCCAGAGGTGCAAATCGCCCAGGTCCGCCCCGCTCATCGTCGTCCGCCCTTCCAGGCGTTCGAAGCGCAATCCTTCACGGCGCGCCGTTTTGCGGCGCTCATGCCCGCAAGAGCTCCGTTTGAAGGTCGATCGGCAGTGTTGGAAAAGAGAAATCATGCGCCCGTCCTCCCATGTTCCGATTTGATAAGTGTGGGGAATTCGGCAAACAGGGATTGCCCGAATGCAATGAACGTGCCGAAGCGTGCCGTGGGCACGCGGCGGGCATCGCCCGAGCCAGGCCGCTCGTCCCCGCTGTCTGTTGTCGCGCAGACGCACCGGCGTGCAACTTGCACGCGGGACTGGAGATGCGACGGCCATCCGGACAGCCGCCGGACAGTGCCATGCCGCCCGTGGTGCGAAGAAATCCACCAATCGTCAGCAGAGTGATCGCAACCTCGGCAATCGATCAATGACCACGATGTTCACACCGCGGATTCAACCAGTCATCGTAAGACGCTAAGGCGCAATGACTTATGTCGTTCGCCCAGTCGTTCACACGCTGACAACGCAGTTGACACTGTATTTCGACCGCCAGCACAATGATTCCGTCGCGACCTTCGTCGCGGGAGTTGCTCATGCCGACTCGTTCCCCCGATCCGTCGAGTCAGTCGGCCGACAAGTTGCTCGCAGTGCTCAGCATCACGCAGAAGCTCAACGCCGAGCGCGATCTGGCCGCATTATTGACCACCATTGCCCGCGAGGCGGCACGTCTCTTGGACGCCGAGCTGGCCAGCCTGTTCCTGCTCGACGCCCAGCGCGGCGAGCTGTGGTCGAAGGTCACGCTCGACACCGACGAGACCCTGCGGTTTGACGCTCGCCAGGGGATCGCCGGCGAGGCACTGCGCACGGGACAGATCGTCCGGGTGGACGACGTGAGCCGCGACCACCGGTTCTTTTCCGGCGTCGATCAGCGGACAGGGCACACGACGCACAGCGTCATGGCCCTGCCGCTGCGCAACCTGCGGGGCGAGGACGTGGGCGTATTCGAGGTGCTCAACAAGCGCCGCGGGGCCTTCACCGATGAAGACGTCGAGCTGGCCCGCCTGCTGGCGTCGCAGATGACGATCGCCCTGGAAACCACCCAGTTGCTGGGCGACTTGCGGCGGGATCACGATGCCCTGCTGGCGAATAGTGCGCATCTCTGGAAAGAGGTTGAGGGCCGCTTCGCGACCGATCGCATCCTGGGAACGAGCGCGAAGATCGCGGAGGTGGTGCGGCTGATCGGCCAGGTAGCGGACAGCTCCGCCAGCGTGCTCATCACGGGCGAGAGCGGCACGGGCAAAGAGCTGGCAGCCAAGGCGATTCACTACAACAGCCCGCGAGCCCGCCGCCCACTGGTCGCGCTCAACTGCGCCGCGCTTCCCGAGGCGCTGGTCGAGAGCGAGTTGTTCGGCATTGAGAAGGGGGTGGCGACGGGCGTCGAGTCGCGCGTCGGCAAGTTCGAAGCGGCTCACCAGGCGACGCTCCTCTTGGACGAGATCGGCGACCTCAGCCTGACCGCCCAGTCGAAGCTGCTCCGCGTGCTTCAGGAGCGCGTGCTGGAGCGGGTGGGGGGCCGCCGCGCCATTCCGGTGGACGTCCGCGTGCTCGCTGCTACGAACAAGAACCTTGCCGCAGCAGTGAGGGCGGGCGCATTCCGCGAGGATCTGTTTTACCGCCTCAATGTCGTCCAGCTCCACATGCCGCCCCTGCGGGAAATTCGCGAGGATATTCCCCTGCTGGCCAAATCCTACCTGGCGCAGCACTGCGCCGAGCAGAATCGGCCGCCGCCGGAGTTTTCAGCCGGGGCGCTGGCTTGCCTGACCAACTATCGATGGCCAGGCAACGTCCGTGAGCTGGGGAATGAAATGAAACGGCTGGCGGTCACCGTGCCGCGCGACCGGATCGACGCGGCCGACCTTTCCGACCTGATCCGTGCTGGCGACCTCCAGCAGCCGCCTCAGACAGGGCCCCGCCTGAAGGACGCAGTCGCTCAGCTCGAGCGGCGCATGATCGAAACTGCGCTGGCGCAGTGCCGCCATAATCAGCAGCAAGCCGCCCGCGCCTTGGGCCTGAGCCGGCAAGGGCTGATCAAAAAGCTCAAGCGCTATGGTGTTGCGAACCGCCCTGAATAAATCGTCCGTCTCTCGCAACCTCGGCCCTTATCGCAGAATCTGGCCTCGTGACAATCGCACGGCTATCCTGGCAAGGGCACAAGCCAACGTGGAGGAAGCCCCAGTGGCCAGAGGCGTCCATTTTCTGAGCGAGCTGCGGGCGACCATGGAGGCGCAGCCCGAACGGCCGGCGCTCGTCTATCAAGGGCGCAGCTTCACCTACGGCGAATTGAATGCCCGGGCGATTTTCTGTGCTGCTGTGCTGCAATCACTGGGTGTTGAACGGGGTGACCGCGTCGCGCTGTTCACACCCGGCAAGCTGCCGCTACTGGTGGCGCACCTGGGCGCAATGTACGCGGGGGGAGTTCCGTTGCCGCTCAATCCGCGGCTGACGCGCGAGGAGATGCGCTATTATCTGACCGACGCTCGCCCGCGCGTCGTCGTGGCAGGTGCGGATCAGCAGGCGATGTTGGCGGAGCTTGCCGGTCAGTTGCCCGCGGCGCCAATCATCCTGCCTGACGAGGCGGCTCTGGATGGGGCAGCCGGCCGCTTCCGTGAGCCGACCGTAAATCGCGACGATCCCTGCCTGATCCTCTATAGCTCGGGGACGACCGGATGGCCCAAGGGCATCGTGCATACGCACGCCAACGCGGCCAGCGCCTTGTGCGCGCTCGCCGACTGCTGGCAGCTTGCGCCCAGCGATGTGGTCGTCAACATGCTGCCGCTGTTTCACATACATGGCCTGGCGTTTGCGACGCAGGCGACCTGGCTGGCCGGGGGACTGGTGCGGATCGAGGACGGTTTCGACGCCCATCAGGCACTGGAAGCGATCGGCCAGGGAACCGTCTTCATGGCGGTCCCGCCGATGTATTATCGCCTGCTCGATGAGCCGCGACTGCGCGAGGCGGCCCGCGCGTGGAGCCGCGTGCGGCTCTTCACGTGCGGCTCGGCGCCGATCCGGCCCGAAGTCCTGCCCGAACTGGAAGAAATCCTCGGCCGCCCGGTCATCAACCGCTACGGCATGACCGAGGCGCACGTAATCACGAGCTTGCCGCTGGCGGGTCCGTGGCCGGCGGGATCGGTCGGGTCCGCGCTGGCCGGTATCGAGCTGCGCGTGATCCAGGGCGACGGCTCTCCGGCTCCTGAAGGGGAGGTGGGCTCGGTCGTGCTGCGCGGACCGAACCTGTTCCGCGAATACTGGCAGCAGCCCGACGCCACCCGGGCCGCCTTTGCCACCGGCTGGTTCGACACGGGAGACCTGGGCACGCTCGATCCGCGAGGGTTCTTGACGCTCGTCGGCCGCAAGCACGACCTCATTATCACCAGCGGCTACAACGTCTATCCCCAGGTGGTTGAGCGCGTGATCGGCGAGTGTCCGGGCGTGGGCCAGTGCGCCGTGGTCGGCATTCCGGATCAGGATCGCGGCGAAGAGGTCGTAGCAGCGATCGTACGAAGCGACGCCACGCTCGACCAGGCCCGGCTCAGCGCGTGGTGCAGCGACCGGCTGATCCACTACCAGCGGCCGCGGCGGATAATCTTCGTCGAGTCGCTCCCGCGCAACAGTCTGGGCAAACTGCTCCGCCGCGAGCTGCGCGAACTATTCGTTCCGTAGCGGAAGTCGCCAGACTTCCGGAATCGAGGGTGATTCGACTGCCCGAATTCTGGCGAATTCGGCTACGAACTATTCAGACCGCTATTCTGACCTCTGACCTCTGAACCCTGAACCCTCGGCTCGGCAGGAGCCTCGCCCTCCCGAACTCGACGCCCGACCCCCGACTCCTCCCCATGGACCTCGCCTGGCTCTCACTACTCGCGCTGCTGGCCGTGGTCGCTGTCAGTTGCACGACGCGCGTCAACCCGGGCATCGTGGCGATTGTGTTGGCGTGGGCCATCGTGGCGCTGGCCAGACCGTGGTTTCCGACGCCGCCCGGTTTGACGCCGCCCGATCTGAAGGCCCTCTGGACTGCGTTCCCGGGCGAGTTGTTCCTGACTCTGCTGGGCGTGAGTCTCTTGTTCTCGCAGGCCGAGGCCAATGGCACGCTGTCCCGGGTTGCCGCCGCTGCCCAGCAGCTTTGCCGCGGCAACACGGGCCTGATTCCGATCATTTTCTTCCTGCTGGCGATGGGACTTGGGACAGCCGGGCCAGGGAACATTGCCGTGGCGGGAATTCTCGCTCCGCCGGCAATGGCTGCCGCCCGTCGGGCCGGGATTTCACCCTTCGTCATGGCCGTCATGGTCGGGCACGGAGCCATCGCCTGCACCCTGTCGCCGCTGACAGCGGCCGGTGTCGTTGCCGGCAAGATCCTGGCCGGAATGGACCTGGGCGGCCGCGAGTGGCAAGTCTATGCACTCAACGCAGCCGCCAATGCCGCGGCAGCTTGTGCGGCGTATCTGCTATTCGGCGGCTGGCGGCGATTTCGCAGAGGCGGCCCGCTCGCTCCGAGTGTGGAAATTGATCTCTCGACCAGCGAGAAGCAAAATTTCTCCTCGCAACACTGGATCACGCTGGCCATCCTCTCGGCCGTAATCGTGGCGGTGGTGGCCGGACGTGTCCAAGTTGGCGCGGCTTCCTTCGCGGGAGCAGTGGCCTTGTCGCTGTTGCGATTGGCCGACGAGCGCGAGAGCTTTGCCAAAGTGCCCTGGAGCGTGATCGTCATGGTTTGCGGCGTGAGCGTGCTCAGCGCGCTTTTGGACCAGACCGGCGGCACAGCGCGGTTCGCGGACCTGATCGGCAAGGTTTCCACGCCGCGCACGGCAAGCGGACTCTTGGCCCTGGTGACCGGCCTGGTATCGATCTACAGCAGCACAACCGGCGTGGTGCTGCCGGCGTTCCTGCCGATGGTCAAGGACCTCGCCCAGTCGCAGCCGGGCAGCGACCCATTCTCGCTGGCGGTGGCGGTTCTGATTGGCGGCAACCTGGTGGACATGTCGCCGCTATCGACGATCGGCGCTTTGTGTGTTGCCGCGGCCCCTGAAGGGGTCGATCGCCGCGTGCTGGCCAATCAACTCCTGGCTTGGGGCTTCGCGCTGGCCCTGGTGGCCGCGCTGGGGTGCTGGGCCTGGTCCTGCGTCGCGGGGTAGCTTTGGACCAGGCGGTAAATTCAGGGTAAACTTGCGGGAAAGGAGAGCGCGTCGCATGACGACCAAAGAACTTGTAATCGAAATGATCCAGCGGATGCCGCAAGACGCCACGCTCACGGACATCATGGCGGAACTTTATGTGCGACAGAAGATCGACGTTGGATTGCGGCAACTCGATGAGGGGAAGACGCTCTCGCAAGAAGAGGTTGAGCAGAGGCTTAGTCGATGGCTAAGCTGAACGCCAAAAGGGATCAGACACCTTGTTTGACTAGCGCCGCGGGCTGTCGATGGCGATTTGCTCGATAGAGAATCAGACCGCCGGTAAGCAGCACGAGGGCCAGGCAAATCATCGGGAGCAGCAGGGCCAAGACAGTCGTGCAGACCGAGGCGACTAATTCCGCCGTGGCGACGAGGAAATTGGCGGTGCCGCCGGTGGCGGCGGTCGAGGCGCCGCGGAGGGCGACTGTGCTGGTCTGAACGAGGGCCGCAGCACCGCCCCCCGCGATGATCGCCAGCGTCCACTGCATCATCGGCGACATGTCAGTGATGACCGATGCCGCGACGATCGTCCCCGCGACAACGGCGGCTGGCGTGGCAATGCTGTCGAGCAGGTTGTCGATCCAGGGGACGTAATACGCGGCGATTTCGAGAATCGTGGCGGTCAGGAAGCAGGCCATTGCCGGCCACGTGCCCAGCCACTCAAAGCCGTACGCCAAATCGACGTGGCCGGCCAGGGCGGCCGTGCTGACGCCAAGCATCGGCACGAATACGCGAAAGCCGCAGGCCGCGGCCAAACCAACGCCCAGACAGATCGACAGAATAATCTCAAATTCAGGCATGGACACAAAAGCCCTCCCTCCCATTGTATTCGTCGAGCGGCGAGATTTCTTGGAGCATTCCGTCAGCGGCCGCTCGCAGGCCAAAGGCCGCGGCTTAAACGGTCGCCAGCCGCTTGCTGAGCCGGTCGACGGCCAGCAGCAGCTGGGTCCATTCGGTCACGACGCCCAGTGTGTCGAGTTCACGGCTGTCGGCGCTGCCAAAGCCGCGCTCGCCGACGACGATCGTTTCGCCGAGTTGTGGCCTGGGCGATGATGAGTTCGGCGTGTTGGCCGGGTCGGTGTCGCTAAGGAACGGGAGCGACGGCGACAGGCTGCGATGCACGGCCCAAATCGCCGCGGCTCGCGGATCGGTCGCGGTGGTGATGAGCTGGAGGCTGCCGGAACGGACGTAGAACTTGGGCATGGAGATTCTTTCTGTAGGGAACGCCCTCTGTGGCGTTCCGGGACGTGTGGGAACTTATGAAAGGGGAGGCGAATCGCAATTCACGGCACGCCACAGAGGGCGTGCCCTACAGCGCGGAGCGACATGCTTAATTCATCTGGCCGACCTTTTCGCGGAGCACGCGCTCCCAGGCCTTGGCCGGGCTTTCGCCGGTGGCACGTGCCAGGAGGTTGAACGTGGGAAACAGGCGCGGCGGCCTTGCGGCACTGCCGACGCGAACCTCGATCACCGCGTCCAAATGGGCGCGATGGGCGCCGTCGCGATCAGTTGGCGACCGGGCATCGTCCCACCAGCGGACGGCTTCGAGCGCGGCATCATAGGCCGACGCGGCAACAATGGTGATCTTGAGTGGGCCGGACGAAATAGCGTTTCATGGCTTGATTCCTAGATTGTGGTTCCTCAATTGGCTGGCTGCTGGGACTATCGCGATCTTCGTGACTAGTCTGGTCAGCGACTTTAACGGCCAGGCCATCTAACCGGCGGCGCGGCAAGGACTTAAGATTTTTCATGAGGGACTAGGGCTGGGGGCTAGGGCTAGGGAAGAGAAATGAGCCCTAGCTCCTTGCCCTAATCCCAGCTCCTTGCCCTAATCCCCAGCCCTAGCCCCTAGCCCTAGCCCTCCCATGCTCCTCTACTTCACCGGCCAATGGCACGATCGCCCCACGAAGCTTGAGGTCCGCCATCCCTACGACGGCTC
>JAKEHX010000038.1 GCA_022614795.1 Planctomycetaceae bacterium
ATCTATCGCGATCTCTACGAGCAGGACACGCTCGGCCGCGTGCGATTGCGAGGGGTGATCCTGTCGCGAGTGACGACCGACCTCGGCGGCCGGCTGGCGCACACGCACGTGCTTAAGGACGACTTCACCCAGACCGGCTCGCTGCCCAGCGACACCGAGGACGTGATCAACATGGTCCTGGCGATCAAAGGGACGGAAGTCGCGGTGATCTTCGTCGAGCAAGGCGGCGGCGGGTTCAAGATCAGCTTCCGCAGCCGCAGCGCGGTCGATTGCAGCCAGCTTGCGGAGCGTTTTGGCGGCGGCGGGCACAAAGCGGCGGCCGGCGCGTCGCTCCCCGGGACGCTGGCCGAGGTCCAGCCGATCGTGCTTGACGCCGTGCGCAAGGCGATGGGATAATTCATCTCCCGCCTCAACTTCCCACCTGATCCATTCCCGCCTTATTCCGTCGTGTCCCACCGCAGCGTCGGCGAGGAGTAGCCATTAGAATCCTCGCTAACAGCTCGCGCCTCCGTCCCGTGTGCTCTGGAGCCGCCACATGGCCAGATCGCTGAACCCCAATTCCACCGGCCATGTTCCGCCGCCGGCCCGCCCGGCCAGTCCCCAGCGGCGCGGCGTCCTGGCCGGGCTGGCTGCCGTGGTGATTGGGGGCCTGGTGAGCCTGATTCCGCTCGGAGCCGGCGCGCTGGTGTTTCTCGATCCGATCCTGAAGCGCAAATCGAAGCCGGCGGCCGGCGGCGAAGAAAACGACGAAGGCCGGCCGTTCCGCCGCGTCGCCACGGTCGAGGCCCTGCCCGCCGACGGCACGCCGGTCCAGGTGCCGGTGATCGCCGACCTGACCGACGCTTGGAGCCGCGAGCCCAATCAGCCGATCGGCGCGGTTTATCTCCGCAAGCTGGCCGACGGCCAGGTCGAGTGTTTCAACGCTATCTGCCCGCATGCCGGGTGTTTTGTCGGTTACTCGGCCGACCGCAAGGTCTTCCAGTGCCCCTGCCACACCAGCAGCTTCGAGCTCAACGGCCAGCGGATCCTTCCCAGCCCCAGTCCCCGCGACATGGACGGCCTGGCGGTGGACGCCGAGAAGCTCAAATCCGGCGAAGTCTGGGTGCAGTTCGTCAACTACTATCCCGGTCATGAAGAGCGGGAGGCCAAGCCATGATCCGGGCGCTCCGCGATTGGGTGAATCATCGCATCGGCCTGGCCGACATCGTCGAGCACGCCCTCTACGAGCCGATCCCTGGCGGCGCCCGCTTTCGCTACATCACCGGGAGCGTGCTGGTCTTTGCCTTTGTCACGCAGGCAATCACTGGAATATTCCTCTGGATGGCCTACAGCCCCAGCAGTCAGACCGCTTACGAAAGCGTCTGGTACATCCAGCACCAGATGGCGGGGGGCTGGCTGGTCCGCGGCATCCACCACTTCATGGCCCAGGCGATGGTCGTGGTCATGGCCTTGCACATGCTGCAAGTGATCTGGGACGGGGCCTATCGAGCGCCGCGCGAGGTGAACTACTGGCTGGGCCTGGTGCTGCTTCAGCTCGTGCTCGGTCTGGGGCTGACCGGGTATTTGCTGCCGTGGGATCAAAAGGGCTACTGGGCCACCAACGTCGCGACCAACCTCGCCACGCTGGTCCCCTTTGTCGGCAAGGACCTCCAGCAGCTCGCCGTCGGCGGCAACGAATATGGCCATCACACGCTGACGCGCTTCTTCGCCTTGCATGCGGGCGTGCTCCCCGCACTGCTCGTGATCTTTCTGGTCCTGCATATCGCGATCTTCCGCCGGCACGGCATCATGGCCAAAATCACGCCCGGCCGGGCCGACGATTACTTCTGGCCGCGGCAGGTGCTGTTTGACGCCATCGGCTGCCTCGTGCTGCTGGGGATTGTGCTGCTGTGCGTCATTCACTTCGACCTGGGCGCGATTACCGGCAAGCAGCAGGACGTGGCTCGCCTGGGCGCGGATCTGGGCGCGCCGGCCGATCCGGCCGAACAATACTCAGCCGCCCGCCCCGAGTGGTACTACCTGTTCCTTTTCCAGCTTCTCAAGTACTTCCCTGGCTCGTCGGAGATCTGGGGCGCGATCATCATTCCGGGCATCGTGATGACGGTGCTGGCTCTTTTGCCGTTCATCGGATGGACCAACATCGGGCACCAGTTCAGCCGGGCCTTCATCGTGCTCTTGCTCTTGGGGGTGGGGGTGCTGACCTGCCTGGCGTGGTCGGACGATTATTTCGTCTATCTGGCCAAGTGGCTCAACCTCCAGGGAGACCAATATGAGAAGAAGCTCGTGGCGTCGCGCGAATTCATCGAGGCCCGCCAGGACGCCGAGCACGACGCCCACCGCACCAACGAACTGATCAATCGCCGCGAAGTGCTGGAGGACGGCAAGCTGTCCCAGCCGCGGCTGATTCCCAAGCAGGGGGCCGTGTTCCTGCTCCGCAACGACCCGCTGACGCGGGGTCCGCGGCTATTCAAGCAGCACTGCGCGAGCTGCCACGACTATGTCGATGCCGAGGGGAAGCGGCCGCCAGGATTGTCCGCTCCGCTCCAAGCGCCAGTGGCAGCGGCTAAAGACCAGGTCAAGCGGGACGAGAAGGGCAATGTGATCTATCCGGAAACAGCGAGCGGTGCACCCAACTTGTTTGGATTCGGTAGCCGGGCGTGGATCAAGGGCCTCCTCAATCCCGACGCCCTGGTGAAGATCTCTTTCGGCGAGCCACAACCGTCGTCCAATCCCAAGATCGCGGCGGTCAAGGAACATCCCGACAACTATAAGCGACCGATCGACGCGCCGTATTTCGGCAACACGAACCACAAAGCGGGCCGCATGGCCACCTGGGTCAAGCAACATGCCGAGATGCTCAAGGGGTCAGATGGCGAGGCGATTGCCGCGGCACTCTCGGCCCAGGCAAGCCTCCGCGAACAGGCCGACGAAGACCGTGAGGACTCCGTCGAAATTCAAAAGGGCGTGAGCCTCATCCAGCAACATTGCACGAGCTGCCATCGGTTCGGCGAAGCTGGCCAACTCGGCCTGGCCCCGGACCTGACGGGCTACGGCTCGTATGAATGGATGATGGGGCTGGTCAGCGACCCGTCCCACGAGCGGTTCTACCGCGGGGAAAACGACCGGATGCCGTCGTTTGCAAAAGACCTTGACCGCCCCGAGCGAAACAACGTCAGCATCCGCGAGCTGTCGCTGATCGTCGATTGGATTCGCGGCAACTATTACCGGACCGACGATCCAGCGCCTGTGCTGCCGCACACGCCCGACCAGGCCAATGAAGCGGTCATTCTCGCTCGGACCATCGTCGAGCCGCGCGGATCGATCGTCGGCGCGCCCGCACCGGCAGCGGAAACGCAACTCGCCAAGGCCGAGCGAATGTTCCGGCAGTACTGCGCCGCTTGCCACAACCGCGTCGATTCATCTGGCCACGGCATTGCGGCGCGCAATCCCACCGCCCCGAACCTCGCCGGTTTCGGCTCGCGGGAGTGGGTCGCGGGAATTCTCGATGCCTCCCGGGTCGCCGGCCCCGACTACTTCGGAAACACCCGCCACGCGAAAGGCCAAATGGCCCAGGAATTTGTCCAGACCGATCTGGCCGAGCCCGACGACGCCGCCAAGGCCAAGGTCGCGATGGTCGCCGCGGCCCTCTCCGCCGAAGCCGCCTTGCCGGCCCAGGCCGAAGCCGACAAAAAAGCGGAGGAGGACAAAACGCTCGAGAAAGGGCGGGCCGCCATGGCCGATTCGTTCGGCAATTACTCCTGCATCGATTGCCACAAGTTCCGCGACAAAGGGGACCTAGGGAGCGCTCCCGACCTCACCGGCTGGGGATCGAAGGATTGGCTGGTGCGCTTTTTGACCGATCCCGCGCATGAGGACTTTTACCGCGACACCAACGACCGGATGCCCTCGTTCGGCAAGGCAGGGCCAGGGCCGAAACAAGCGCTCTTGTCGCCCGACGACATCGATCTCTTGGCCCGCTGGCTCCGTGGAGAGAAACTGGAGTAAGTGTCGTCTTTCGCTCCGCGAAAGAACGTCCTTTCGCGGAGCGAAAGGCGGCAATGGGCCGACCGATGCCATCCGCTTCTCCATCACCGCCGCTTATCACCCGCGAGCGGCTGGTGGTGGCGGGGCTGCTCGTCTTCACGGTGGTGGTGCGCGGCAGCGTCCTCTGGGCGATGAGGGGCAATCTTGAGCAAGACCCCGACGCCTATCGCGAGATTGCCGAGAACATCCTGGCCCACGGCGTGTATGGCCTGGGCAAGGAAGGCCAACCGGCGCCGACCGCCTATCGCCCGCCGCTCTATCCGATCGTGCTTTCAAACTTGCCGGCCTCGGATGGGAAGCACGTGTCGCTCGTGAAGGTGGGCGTGCTGCATGTGCTCTTGGGCGTGGCCACGGTCTGGCTGACGTATCTGACGGCGCGGAAATGTAGTCCCACACTCCCACGAAAATCCCCCGGAAATCGTGAATATGGGCGCTCTGGGGAAATTTTCATGGGTCGAGGCGATCGACCATCATGGCGCCTCCGTGTGGGACATGAGCTAGCGCAACCGGGTCCATCTGCCAATGACCCCAATCAGCCAACCCCACGCCTGTTCCGCTTCCTGGCCCACACGGAGTGTGGGCCTACGTTGGCCGCACTGCTCGTCGCCTGCGACCCGATCCTTCTCAACCAGCAAACGCTGGTGATGACCGAGACCCTGGCGACGTTTCTGGCAATTCTCGTGCTCTGGTGCCTGGCCAGAGTTGCAGGCACACTCCGCGTGCCGTCCGCGCCTAACGGCACACGGAGTGTGCCTACTACCGGCTGGTGGAACGCCGGCCTGGTCGGGGGCGCGATCGGCCTGGCGGCACTCTGCCGGCCGACATTTCTGCCGTGGCTGGGGCTGGTCGGCGGCGTCGAGACCGTGGTGCACGTCGGCCCCGGCCCGAACCTGCTGCCGGCCACGTTCCGGCGTTTGAGCAACAACATCGAGGCCCAGTTGAATCGCCCCGGCCTGGGCAGTTTCGGCCGCCGCACCCTGGCCCGCCTGGTCCGCCGCCCC
>JAKEHX010000379.1 GCA_022614795.1 Planctomycetaceae bacterium
GAGGTTGTGAATCTTTCGTAGCTGAAGTCGCCAGACTTCAGGTTTTTCTGCGGATTCGGAACTCTGGCGAGTTCCGCTACGGGATTCATTCACAACCTCTAAGTACGGTGCGGGAGCGGCTGATAGTGCACCCGCCACTCCGCCCCGTGGCTGATGCTGACGTTCAGAAAGCCGCGATCGTCATCGCGGCTTTCGCGGTTTCTCTCTGGGGACGATCCATGGCTGCGGATCGTGAACTTGTCGATCAACGCGTCGCCCATCGCGATTGGCCGAGCCGCAGATGGCCGTGGCGTGCTTTCACGCTCGTTGAGTTGCTGGTGGTGATTGCCATTATCGGCATCTTGATCGCCGTCATGCTGCCGGCGGTGCAGTGGGCCCGCGAATCGGCGCGGGCCGCGCGGTGCAAGAACAACCTCAAGCAAATTGGTCTGGCGCTCCAGAACTACCACGATGTCCACGAGCGTTTCCCCATGGGCAGCTCGCGCGACTCGAACGGCTCGTGGGGCTTCCTGCTGTTTCTGATGCCGCAACTGGACAACGTTAATGCGTACCGGTCGGTGAAATTCGACATTCCCGACTGCTGCCGCGAGATCATGCTCCTGCAAAGCGCCAGTCCCCCCAAGCCCGATCCCGCATCCACGCTATTCAGCGTCCTGGTCTGCTCGAGCGACCCGAATAGCAACCGGCAGCACACGAGCGGAGGGAGCGTTTCGCTCCCCTGCGGCAAACTGTATCCGGGAAGCTATCTGGGGGTGAGTGGGAACGAGGACTTCTCGGGAGGCGGGACCACGTCCGGAAACGGAATCCTCTACAGCCTGAGCAATACTCGCATGGGGGACATCGTGGATGGCGCCTCCAATACGATGATCGTCGGTGAGCGAGGCATTCCCAACGATCTCGTTTGGGGGTGGGTGATCTGCGGCGGAACAGAGTGCGACCAGTACCTCGCCGCGGCACAACCGCCCGTTCCAGCCAGAAACGCGCCCTGGACCGACCCCATTTCTCAAGGCTTCTGGAGCTGGCACGCGGGCGGCGCACACTTTGTGCTGGCCGACGGCAGCGTCCGTTTCATCAACACCTCGATCGACCAAACCACCTATCGCGCTCTGGGAACTCGTGCTGGCCGCGAGGTGATTCACAATTTTTGACCAGTCGCGGCTACCTAAGACTTGCGGATCGATTGCACGACGCGGGGCCGCTGCGCGAGGTCTTTGACAATCGTCGCAGGTTCGAAACGGCCGTCGGCGGCGAAGAGTTCGGCGACGCGCGCGGCGATCATTGGGCTGACTTCAAGCACCGCCAGGCCCCCGGGCAAGAGCCGTTCGGCTGCCTGAGGAATCAAGCGCTCAATTGTCTCGGTTCCCTTGGGGCCGGCTACCAGAGCGAGTTTTGGCTCGTGGTCTTTGACCTGAGGCGCGAGGGCGGCGTATTCACTTTCCGTGACGTATGGCGGATTGCTGGCAATGACGGCAAAGCGGAGCTCCGCGGGAATTGGCGCCAGCAAATCGCCAAGGGCAAACTCGATGCGGTCGGCGACCTGGTGCCGGGCGGCGTTGTCGCGCGCGATGGCCAATGCCGCGGAGCTGTTGTCGATGGCGGTGACGCGGCAATTGGGCGCGTGGCGGGCAATTGCGATGGCGATCGCCCCGCTGCCGGTGCCGACGTCGGCGACGAGGAGTGAGTGAGTGGTGAGTGGTGAGTGGTGAGTGGTGTTCGCGCCGCCTGGCTCCTGGCTCCTGGCCCCTGGCTCCTGGCCGGCTGGCCTCTTGAGATGGTCGAGCGCTGCAATGACGACGAATTCCGTTTCCGGCCTCGGGATGAGCACGTCGGGCGTGACACGCAGGCGTAACGAATAGAACTCGCGCTGGCCGACAAGGTAGGCGACCGGCATGCCGCTGGCGCGCTGCTTCACCAGCTCGCGGAATTTGGCCCGGACCTCTTCCGAAACGACCTCATCAAAGGCCGTGTAGAGCATGATCCGCTCGCACCCCTTCGCGCCGGCCAGGAGCACTTCGGCATCCAGCCGGGGGCTGTCCGAGCCATGCTGTTTGAGATAATCGGTGGTCCAGCTCAGCAGGCGCAGAACCGTCCATGATTCGGACATGGGGGCAAGTCCAAGGTCCACAGTCCAGGGTCAAAAGTCGTATTCTAGCAGCCGGGGACACAAACTCGGCTCAGCAGGAGCTTCGCCCTCCCGACACTCGCTACACCAGCTCTTTAATCGGCGCGCCGAAGGGCAAGATCGGCATGGGGCGGCCGGAGAGGTCGGGGAACGACGTATTGATGTCGATCCGCAGATGGCGGAAGACGGTGGCCCACAGGTCGTTGGGCGTGAGGGGCCGATCGACCGGGTATTCTCCCTTGGTGCTCGTGGCGCCGACGACCTGGCCGGTCCGCATGCCGCCGCCAAAACACAGCACCGACATCGCCCCCGGCCAATGGTCGCGGCCCGGCTGCATGACGCCTGTCTGCGTGCCGATCTGGCTGGTGATGCGGGGCGTGCGGCCGAATTCGCCGGTGACGACGACCATCACGCGCTTATCCAGGCCGCGGGCGTAGAGGTCGTCGATCAGGGCGGCAATCGTCCGGTCGAAGATCGGCAGGCGGACGAGGGCGTCGTCGAACAGATGGCAATTGACGGCGTGCGAATCCCAGTTGTAGACGCCGTTTTTGATCCACGGCACCTGTTTGCAGAATGGATTCTCGATCACGACGGTCACGAAGGTCACGCCGGCTTCGACCAGGCGGCGGGCCATGATCGCTCGCTGACCCCACGGATGATCGCCGTACGCCTCGCGCAGTTTGGCATCTTCCTTGGTAAGGTCGAAGGCGTCGCGAGCCCGGGGACTGGTCAACAGATCGAGGGCCCGCTCGTTGAACGAGTCCATCGCGGTGAGGATGCCGCTCTTGTCAATCCCGCGCCGCAGCCGGTCGAGTCCACCGAGCAGGCTGGCCCGGTCGTCCAAACGCTCCTCCATCTCCTTCGCCAGGCCGAGATTCTGAATCGTGAATCCCGGCTCGCTCGGATCGCCGCCGACGGTGAACGGGGTGTAGGCCGGGCCGAGATAGGCCGGCCCCATCGCGAAGGTATCGATCTGGGCCCGCCCGGCGTCGACCACCTGCACGTAGTTGGGCACGCCGAGATTTCGCCGCTCGTTCATCTTCGCCACGATCGAGCCCACGGCCGGATGCTCGTTGTTGGTGCCGGTCGGCTCTTTCGGCTGGCGGCCGGTCATCAGCCGCTTGTGGCCGCCGCCGTGGTCGGCATATTCATGCGAGATCGAGCGGATCAGCGTGTACTTGTCGGCCCGTTTGGCGAGCAGCGGCAAGTGTTCGCAGATTTCGATGCCCGAAACGTTCGTCTTGATGGGCCGGAAAGCGCCGCGATAATCCTCCGGCGCCTCGGGCTTCATATCGAACGTTTCCATGTGGGGCGGCCCGCCCGGCATCCAGATGAAGATGACGGCTGGCGCAGCGTCGCCCAACGGAACGCCACGGAGGGCGTTCCCTACAGAATCAGCGGCCCGTGCTTGCAGCCGAAGCAAATCCGCCAGGCCGAGGCCGGTGAACGCGGCCGCGCCCGCGGTGAGTAGCGACCGCCGGTTCAACGGACCGGGACAACGAGCAGGGCGGGGTGACGGCTGGAGCATGTGATTCATATGGTGGGGGAGGTTTCTAGCCTGCCATGGTAGTAGGCAGACTCCGTCTGCCGTCTCAAGCAAACGGCGCGCGGAGTGTGCCTACAACAGGGTAGGCGAAAGTCTATGGCGGGGGCGGCTATTTGGTTCCAGCCGCACGGGTATTCTGCCCTGGCGGCGCGAAACATGTCAAATCCTTTATCGGATGCGAAAGACACTTCTGTCCATCAGGCTTGGCACGCTGTTTGCGTCAGTAATGTGCGAGCGCATTTGGCTGCCACTAGTCATAAGTGTCTGCTACGCCTAGAGTTACACGTCCCAGCTCGGGGCTGGATTGCCATCAAGGCAAGCCCGTCGCGGGCGAATCACAATCACGATGTTCATGTACGACCTTGGCTTGCTGCTGTTTATCGCCCCGGCTCTCATCCTGGCGATGGTCGCCCAGTGGATGGTCAGCTCGGCCTATGCCCGCGGGCGGAACATCGCCGCCCGGCTGAGCGGGTTCATGGCGGCCCGGCACATCCTCGATGCAACCGGCCTGGGCAACGTGGCCATTGAGGAGATTCCCGGACACCTGTCGGATCACTACGACCCGCGCGAGAAGGTGCTGCGTCTATCGACTGACGTGTATCACGGCCGGTCGCTGGCCGCGGTGGGCATCGCCGCGCACGAAGCGGGGCACGCGATTCAAGATGCCGTCGGCTATTTGCCGCTGGCCATTCGCAACTTTGCCGTTCCGGCGGCCAGCTTCGGCTCAATCGCGGGAATGCTGATGCTGGCGCTGGGCCTGATTTTGCAGTGGCCGTTTCTGCTCCTCGTCGGCATCATCGTCTTCAGCGGCGTGGTGTTCTTCCAGCTTGTGAACCTGCCGGTGGAATTCAACGCCAGCTCGCGGGCCAAACTGCTTTTGGTCGAGCTGGGCCTGGTCGAGGCGCAAGAGATGGGGGCGGTCAAGAGCGTACTCAACGCCGCCGCCTTGACCTACGTCGCCGGCACGCTCCAGGCGGTGCTGACGCTGCTGTATTACATCCTGCGTTACGCGACCGGCCAGCGGCGGCAGTCGTATTAACCGACGGCACACGGAGTGTGCCTACTACATTTCGCTAGCAGGCACGGAATTCGCCTTGTCGCCGCTCTTAGGTTTCAGTATTCATACGCGGCCTTAGTCGGGGGGCAAACGGGCGGCGGTGTGCGCGCCAATTCGAGCGCGCCACAGTTCGCCTTGACGGGGCACACGGTTCCGCCCGCATCGAAACCGCCCAAGGACCTGCCCATGCTCATCCGCCTGCCGATCGCTCGCGCCCGGTTGCTCGCCTTGCTTCCTGCTGTGGTCCTCTCGCTCCGCGAGAGGATTTTCCGCTCGCGGAGCGAGCGGACCACGGGGAAACTTGCTCACTATCTTCCAGCCGCGTGCCTGGCTGCGCTTCTCATCGCGCCA
This sequence comes from Planctomycetaceae bacterium, assembly GCA_022614795.1. Lineage (GTDB taxonomy): Bacteria > Planctomycetota > Planctomycetia > Pirellulales > Pirellulaceae > CAYLLN01. Next base: position 5,077 of record JAKEHX010000379.1, read on the forward strand.
AGCCTCGCCGCCGGCCAGGGCACTTCGCCGACCGGTCAGGGCACATCGCCGGGCTATTCGCTGCGGCCTGAGATGACCCAACCGCTGACCCCGCAATCGCCGCCAGCGAGCCAAGTCCTAAACGCTCCGCGACAGATCGTGGCCGACGTCCAAGTGATCGGCAACAAGGCGACCAAGGAGCACGAGGTCCTAAAGCACATTCAGACCCGCCGCGACCGCGAGTTCGATTCGGAGTTGTTGCAGGGAGACGCCCGCCGCCTGTTGCAGTCGGGCCTGTTTCGCGACGTCAATACCTACACTCGCCAGACACCCGGCGGCGTGCTGGTCACGTTCGAGGTCTTCGAACGACCGCGGATCAACTACCTGCGCCACCTGGGCAACCGCGGCCTCAGCGACAAGAAGCTGAAAACCGAGCACGGCCTCAAAGTGGGCGACCCGCTCAACGCGTTCTCGACCGAGGAGGCCCGCCGCAAGATCGAGGACCTCTATCGCAAGAACGGCTTTCCCAATGCCACCATTTCAATCCTCGAAGGGAACAAGAAGGAAGACCAGGGGGTCGTGTTCGTCATCAACGAGGGCCAGCTCGAACGGATCTCGAAAGTCGAAATCGTCGGCAACACGATCGCCAGCGAGGCCCGCCTGGAAACGCAGATCGAATCGAAGCCCGGCTTTTTGTGGTATTTCTTCCGCGGCAAGATCGACCGCGAAAAGATCGACGCCGACGTGGAAAAACTGACCGCTTATTACCGCGGCCTGGGCTTTTTCCGCGCCCGCGTGGGCCGCGAGCTGGAGTTCGACAAATCAGGCAAGTGGGCCACGCTCCGCTTCACGATCGACGAGGGGCCGCGCTACGTCGTCCGCAACGTCACGGTGGAAGGGAACCAGAAATTCGCCAGCCGCCCGCTGCTCGAGTTCCTCGAGCTCAAATCGGGCGAGCATTTCAACCAGGCGAAGATGAACAAGGACCTGAACTCGATCGTCGATCTCTACGGCAGCCAGGGGCACGTCTTCGCCGACGTGCAGGCCGACCCGCGGTTCCTTGACGAGCCGGGGACGCTCGACCTCGTTTACCGCGTCAAGGAGGGCGAGGTGTTCCGCGTCGGCGATATCAACGTCAACATCGGCGGCGAATACCCGCACACGCGGCAGACCGTCGTGCTCAACCGCCTCTCGCTCCGCTATGGCGACATCATCGATACCCGCGAAATCCGCAACAGCGAGCGGCGGCTAAAGGCGTCGCAGCTGTTCGAGGTCGATCCGCAGCAGGGCGACCCGCCCCGCGTCGTCGTCCGCCCGCCCGACCTGAATACGATCCGCAACCTCGCCGAACAACCGCGGCCCAACAGCACGATCCGCGGCCAAAGCCCGGACGAATCGTTGCCCCGCCCGGCCGTGCAACAGCCGCACCAGCCGAGCGGTGTGCACACGTGGGAGCAACTTCGTAGGACGGATTTTTAATCCGTCCAAAAGTCTGAGGACGGATTGGAAATCCGTCCTACTAACGACACCAGGAATCCCCGCTTTGACCCGCCTCGCTTATTCGCTGCTCCTCGCCGGCCCGGTCCTCTGGGCGCTCACCATGGCCGGCTGCTGCGCGCCGTGCTGCTGCCTGTGCGGAAGCGGCGGCTGCTTTGGCGGCGGCAGTTACGGCGGCGCGGCGGCGCCGGTCGTCCCCACGTCGTACAATTCGCCGGCGGCCAAGTCCGCGCCAGCCGCGCCGCAGTCCGATCAAGGCACCGTCATCCGCGGCCAAACGCCAGGGTACGGTGTTCCGACCTACGGCTATCCCCAGCCGACGTATCCCCAGCCCACGCCCGGCTCCGATCAATACTCCCGCGGGCCCATGCCGATCTCCGGCGGCGTGCCGGCGACGACGACGTTCCAGCCGCCGCTCCCTGCCCCGCCCGGCGAAGCCATGCCTCCCGGCGACGCACCGCTGATCACCCCGCAAACGCAGCCCTGGTGGCAGCCCCCGTCGAACATCCAGCCGCTGCCCGAAGAATTGGCCGGCACACCGACGCCCCTCGACATTTTCGTGGAAGAGACGCGCACCGGCCGGTTCATGTTCGGCGTGGCGGTCAACTCCGACGCCGGCGTCACCGGCCAGATCACGATCGACGAACGCAACTTCGATATCACCCGCGTCCCACTGAGCTGGGACGAATTCGTGAACGGCTCGGCGTTCCGCGGCGCCGGCCAGGGCTTCCGCATCGAGGCCCAGCCCGGCACCCAGGTGCAGCGCTACCTCGTCAGCTTCACCAACCCGTACCTGTTCGAAACCAACATCAGCTTCAACGCCAGCGGCTTCTATTACGACCGCAACTACTTCGATTGGACCGAATCGCGCGTCGGCGGCCGCTTCGCCTTTGGCTACCGCCTGACGCCCGACCTGTCGGTCAGCGCGGCTCTGCGGCTGGAGCAGATCGAGATCTTCGATCCGCGAGTGGCCACGGTGCCCGAGCTCAACGCCGCCCTGGGCACCAGCCACCTCTACAGCGGCCGCTTCTCGATCATGCACGACACCCGCGACCTGCCGTTCATGCCTACCGAAGGGCACCTGATCGAGCTGTCGTACGAACAGGCCTTCGGAACGTTCGACTATCCCCGCGGCGAAGTCGATTACAGCCAGTATTTTCTCATCCGCGAGCGGCCCGACGGCTCAGGGCGGCATACGCTCGCCTTTTCGACCAAGCTCGGCTTCACCGGCCCCGACACGCCGATCTTCGAGAACTACTTCGCCGGCGGCTATTCGACGCTCCGCGGCTTCGCGTTCCGCGGGGCCTCGCCCATCGACGACGGCGTGCGGATCGGCGGCGAATTCCGCTGGCTCAACTCGCTGGAATACTTCTTCCCGATCACGGCCGACGACATGATCAAGGGGGTCTTCTTCTGCGACTTCGGCACCGTCGAGGAGAAGATCGAGCTTCAAGGCGAGAACTTCCGCGTGGCTCCCGGTTTCGGCTTCCGCGTCAACGTGCCCGCCCTTGGCCCCGCTCCGCTGGCCTTCGACTTCGCCTTCCCGGTGCTCCAAGCCGACCGCGACGACGAGCAGATGTTCAGCTTCTTCTTCGGGGCGCTGCGCTAGGTAGGCCCACACTCCGTGCGGGCCAGGAAGTGGAACAAGTTTTCGCTGCGCCGCGATTCTGATTTGAGAGACCTGTCGTCGATACGAATACAGTCCCGGCCTGCGCGTGAAGGTCCGGAATCTCTGTGCGCAATGCGTCGCAAGTCTATACAAACAAGCAACTTGCGCACTGTCGGCGCGGAATTCGAACTAGCCTCGCGCCACCCTGAAAACGCTGCTGGCACGGCGCGTGCGGTAGGCCGCATCGGCAACTCTGCCAAACGCTTCTGCCAACTTTTCCAGGGGACATCCGATGAAAACCCAATCGCTATTCGCGGCGGGCTGGTTCGCTGCGGTCGCGCTGGCCGCCAGTTCGCTGAGCGCAGCCGACGCCCGTTTGCTACATCTGACCGATCAACTGCGCGGCCGGACCGCCCGCCTGATGTTCGAGACGAGCGGCCTGTTTGCCGATGCGTCGAACTTCGGGGCGCTCGAAACCAACGGCCGGGCCATGCACGACACGGCCGAATCGCTTTTCAAGACGGCCGGCGCTTCCTCGCCGTCGCACGAGCATCTGGACAAGGACCTCGCCACGCTGGACCACTATCGCGTGCAGTTTGACAAGCAGTGCGACGTCCTCGCCCGCGAGCTTCGTCGTTTGTGGGGCGACCGGTTCGCCGGCAGCTTCGTGGAAGACGACTTGCGGCTCCTCTGGTTTCGACTGGATTCGATCGCGCGGCTGAGCACCGCGATCGACCATCACTTGCATCCTGGCCGTGCCGATCGTGTGCCCGCCAGCGACCTGAGCAGTCGACCGGGAACGTGGTGCCCGACCGACGTGATTATTGTGCCGGGGCTGCCTCTGCCTGTCGATCCTCGACCGGCCGGTCCTCGCCCCGCCGATCCGGCACCGGCTGATCCCGCGCCGGCCGATCCAGCGCCTGCCGATCCAGCGCCTGCCGATCCGCGGCCCATCGATCCGCTGCCGTTGCCGGACCCCGGCGGCGCGGGCCTGGGGCCGGCTCCGATTCCCGACGGCGCGCTGCCTCGACCGCGAATCCCCGATGGCCTCGTTCCTGGCCCCAGCTTCCCGCGCCCCGACTTGGGCTCGCTCATTCCTCGTCCCGGGATCGGCGGCAGTGGCAGCGGCTCGGGAACCGGAACTGGGGGAGGCTTTCCTGGAATTCCCAGGGACCGGCTGCTGCCCGGAGCGGGTGACTCCATCCTGCCCTCCGGATCCGGAAGTCCGGGTCGCGCCATCCCTAGGGACCGGCTGCTGCCCGGCGTGGGCGACTC
>JAKEHX010000380.1 GCA_022614795.1 Planctomycetaceae bacterium
GTGGCACAGCACGGCCTGGCATGCTTTGGTGCTGGACGGCGCTTCATCGATCTCGCTCCCCGTGCCCAGGGAGATCGCCGGACCGGGCGCTGACTTTACGATCGAAATGTGGGTCCGCTTTGATGCCCGGTTTCCGGAATCGCGACTGCTCCTGGCTGGTCCGCTGGAGCTGCATACGCTTCGCCCGCGGCTGGAGATTGGAGGAGCGCCATCGATGCTCATGGCCGATCTCAAAAGCGGGCCGCTGGGAATCGCCGTCCGGGCGCCGGTACTGGGCGACCGGTGGCACCACTGGGCGGTCGTCCGTGCCGGCCGGCAGCTTAAGCTGTTTGTCGACGGCCAGTCGCGTGCCGCTCTGCCGCTCGAAGATTCGTTTGCGATCGGCGCGCCGACGATGCTGGTGGGCGGGCGCGGATTTCAAAGCGGCCCCAACCTCCGCGGGATGGTCCGCGAAATCCGCGTCTCGCGCGGCGCTCGCTACGCCCAGCCGTTTCGTCCTCCCCTGCGCCTGGCCAAGGACGACCAGACGCTCGTTTTGCCGAAGTTCACGGCGGCCAAAGGGGACACGATCGAGGATCTCTCGGGCCACGGCCACCATGGCGCGCGCGGCACGGCGCAGTGGCTGCCGCTCACGGTGGAGGAAGGCATCGTCCAGGCGGAGCTGCCGCCCGACCATCTCGACCTGAAGCGGACATTTTCCGCGTCGATCCACACGTTGCGTGGTACCACCGAGAACAATCCGGCATTCTGTGATTCGACCAACGTCAAAGGCGTCTGCCAGATGCTCATCCCCTATCAGCCGCTGGGGGATTATGACCTGGACCTGGAAGTGACGCGGCTGGAGGGCGAGGGGGGTCTGCTGTTTGGCCTGACGCTGGGACCCGACGGAAAGCAGCTGGCGCTGGCCATCGAGGCGTTTCCCGACCAGGGAGGCCCCTACACCGGCATCTTGCCCTCGGAACTGACGGCGGTCGCGCCGCGGGCTTGCCTCGCGAAGCACGAGCCGAAGTTGGTAACGGGAAAGCAGCAGCGGGTCGTCGTCCACGTCCGCAATCCGGCAACCAATCGGTACTCGGTGCGTGTCACGATCGACGGCTTCACCGTCTGCAATGTGAGCGACTTCCTGGGCAACTCGATACTGCCGGGAGCGCTCAAAATGCCGCAGAAATCGGCTCTGTTCCTGGGCTCGTACGACGCAAAGGTCCGCTATCACTCGATCAAGCTGTTGCCGGCGAGAACGACTTCGGCGTCAACCGATGTGGCCTCCTCCGGCAATACGGGCACAGGCGGCTCGGTGAATCCATTGGTTCCGGCAGTTTCAGCTGCCAGCGCGACGACGAGCGCTCCTACTACGGCGACGGCTGCCATGTCGGGCAAGGCCTGGCTCGCCGAGGGAGCCGAGAAGCTCGCCGTCCGCATGACGCGAGGCCGCTGGGTTGAGCTGCGCGAGAGCGAGCATTCCTGGTACGTCGTGCGCGATGCCTCGCCCAGCGAGTTCTTGCTCGCTGATCCGGTGCGCAACGTCGATCTCAGGCTGCGCGACACCGAGGTGGCGTTCCGCACGCCGTCGCAGGATTGGGCTCTACTGGGTCCGGGCCGCTGGGTCGATGTGGCCCAGCTTCCGGCATTTGCCCAGCGAACGCCGAGCGCCGTGCCAACCAGTCCAGCGTCGCAGAGCGAGTCGCCATGGCACGCCCTTGCGTTCGACGGCCGGTCGGCTCTGCGAATGACGCTGCCCTCGGAAATTACTCCCGAGCAGCGGGACTTCACGGTCGAAGCCTGGCTGCGGTTCGATCCTTGGCCGCAGGGGAGTCTGATTCGCCTGATGAATGTGGGTTCGCTGGCGATGTACGTCGGTCCGCAACGTGGCCCAGTGCCATCGGAAGGGCGCGAGCTGCATTTGATCTTTGATCGGACCGTACATCGTTTTCCTCTGCCGGTGCGTGCCGAGCGGTGGACCCACCTGGCCCTCGTCCGCCAGGCCAACGAGCTGCGCCTTTATTGCGACGGCAAGCCTGTCAAGACATTTAACGTCTCCGACCGCTTCACGCTCGATGGCAACGCGCAGACGCTTGTCTTCGGCCAGACCGGCGGCGGTTCGTCGTCGGGATTCAAAGGTCATTTGCGTGACTTTCGCGTGTCCAAGGCCGCCCGGTACGCCGCCCCGTTTACGCCGCCGCTCCGCTTCCCATCGGACGAATCGACACTGATCTTGCCGAAGTTCGAATCCGATTCGCAGGATGCCGTGCAGGACCTTTCGCCCAGCGGCGCGAAGATCAATCGCGATCAGGCCCAGTGGACCGCTCTCACCGTGCTGGGCGAGCTGACTGGCCGTGCCAGTGTTACTCCGCCCCCGCCAGCGACGGTTCAAAATCCGCCCACGATAGGCCAGCCGCCCGCGGTCACTGCGCGTCGTCCGGTCCCCGCGCCGGACGAATTGGCCCGGCGGCTGGCCGAGGCCCGCAAGATTTTCGAGGAGCAGCTCAAGGAAGCGGTCAGGCCGGCCCAGAAGGCGGCATTAGCCAAGACCATCCTCACCGCGGCCGACAACACCAGGAGCGACACCGACGCCCGCTACGTGCTGATCGACCTGGCCCGCAAGGTTTTCGTCCAGGCCGGCGAGGTGAACGACTCGTTGGCGGCGGCCAAACTGCTCGAAAAGGAGTTCGACGTCGCCGTGCTTTCGCTCATCGTGGCGACGATCGAAGCACTCGATGCGACGACGCTCCCTCCCGAAGAGCGGTCGATCCTGGCGAAGACGGCGATCGAGCTGGCCGAAGAGCTGCTCGATGATGAGGACTACGACGGTGCGGACAAACTCTCGACCATCGCCACCCAATCGGCCAACAAGCAGAAGGATGCCGAGTTGCGGAAGGACATCGTCCAGCGCCGCGGCCAGCTTGCCCGCGTGACGAACGCCGCCAGGGCCGCGCTGCCGAGCTTTGAGTTGCTCAAGACAAAGCCCGACGATAGGGCGGCCAACCTCGCGGCGGGCAAGTTCCGCTGCTTTGTCCTTGAAGACTGGGAGGCTGGCTTGCCGCTCCTGGCGAAGGGGGGCGATCCGCTATTTGCGACGCCGGCCTCGCTCGATGTCACGAGTTCGTCGGGCAAGTCGGACGCCTTGGTGGCCGCGGGCGAAGCCTGGCTCAAGCTGGCGGCGGATACCAAGGCCATCTCGCGCGAGGACCGGCCTGCCATCCAGCGGCGGGCCCGGCAGCAGTTGACCGCGGGCCTGGCCGGTACGGTGGGGCTGGAACGCGTGCGGATCGAAAAGCGCCTGGAGGAGCTGAAAGGCGTTGACGCCGCCTCGCCCAGGCGGAACACCAGAGCGCGAATTTCCCGGGCCGCCGTGCTCCCCGGCCTGATCGGCCGCGTCGTCGTGCGCGGGCAGGACGCGGGGATCATTGTCACCTACCAGCCCGGCTATACGGTGACGCAAGAAGACGTGCAAAAACTTCAGGCCGCAGCAGGCGCTACCCCCAGCGATCCGCTGCGAATCGACCTGATCGGCGTGCTCACGCTGGCGACCGACGCGCAGCTTGAGGTGCGCCATGCCGGCGGCTCTTCCTCGGGTGGCGTGCACACGTTTTTCCTCAGTTCCCAGAACATCAGCGAGATCGGTGACGACCGCAGCAAAGACGACACGCGCACCTTGCCGCTCGTGAAAGGCCAGCATCCGCTGCGCTGGGTGCTGACGGGCGGAGATCTGGGCACCGCGCTCCTCTCGCTCGTGCCCGTCGATACCGCGGGCAAGCCGCTCCCTGGGGCCGCCGCGGTCCAGTATTCGCGTGACATGAACGTCCTGGCCCGTAGCGTGCCCTACAGGCAAGAGATCAAGTGGGGCACCGAGTAGTCGTCGTTGCGGCGCCAATGCCGGTAATCGCGTGGTTTACGCGTGCGCTGCCTTGTAGAGGTTCAGCGTGATGTGGGCCTGCCCCTGATGGTGCGCCTCGTGCCACGACAGGATGTGCAGCACATCGACGAGCATCAGCTTCCGCTCCTTGAGTGCCTCGGGAATCGTCCCCAGGTCCTTGTCGCCGAATCGGGCCAGCGTAGCCAGTAAGTGCTCGCGCGATTCGGACAGCAACCGGCGAATCGTCTCGCCCGAAGGAATCTCGTCGTCCGGCGTGCTGCCGCCGCGAAACCTCGGCACCAGGTCCGGCCAGGCAGGCTTCGAGCCAGGCACCAGCCGCTCGGTCGCGAACAATTCCTCCGTGATCGCCAGGTGCGTGAGTTGCCAGGCGACGTGGGCCCGCCCGGGTCCGGGCCGCCAGCCGAGCACGCGCTGCGGCTCCTTCTCCTGAAGGGCCCGGTCGAGCGTCGCCAGGGTGCGGACGCGATTGAAGCCGATGGCGGCGATAGTGCTGTGCAATGTGCTCATGGCAGGCCCCAGGACTCGCGCAACGAACAAAACTCACGCTAGAGCCGTACCTTATTGCGCGGTGCTGCTGTCCGCCACACCCCCGGGGCACGCCATTCGGCGACGGATTGCATATGAATATCAAATACATAGACCAGCAGTGTGCGAAGTTGCGGAAATGCAATTCATGTGCACTTGACTGGCTGGGGCAAGTTCGCTCCAATGGAGCGTCGTGACGTTTGGCATCCTGGAACACCGCCACAGAGGCTTGGCCATGACCTGCCGCCGCCCCGCATTCACCCTCGTCGAACTGCTCGTCGTCATCGCCATCATAGGCATCCTCGTCGGCCTCCTCTTGCCAGCCGTCCAGATGGCCCGCGAAGCCGCCCGCGCCGCGTCGTGCAAGAACAACCTCAAACAGCTCGGCCTAGCCCTGCACAACTACCACGACTGCATGGGGCAGATTCCCTACGGTTGGATCGCCGACCAGCCGGAAGGCGTTCCGGGCTGGGGCTGGTCCACGGGCCTTCTGGCCCAGCTCGAACAGGAGGCCGTCGAGCAGAACTTGATCAAACGCCACCTGCCGATCGCCGATCCGGCCAACCAGGCGGCCCGCGAGCACGTGCTGCCGATCCTGATCTGCCCGTCAGATTCCGGTCCGCGCGTCTTTCAGATCGGGGCCGACGACGCAACCGGGCCCAATCATGACAGCGGCACTCCCGTCTTCCTGGTCGCCAAGAGCAATTACGTCGGCGTCTTCGGCACGATCGAAGTTGAGGACGCTCCGTCCGACGGCGACGGCGTCTTCTTCCACAACAGCAACATCCGCTTCGCCGACATCGTCGATGGGCTCTCGAATACGCTCGTCGTCGGCGAGCGTCGCTCGAAGCTGGGCGGGTCGGTGTGGAGCGGCGTCATCGAGGGGGTCGCGGAGCCGATGGTCCGGATCGTGGGGATCGCCGACCACACTCCCAACCACCCCTCCGGCCATTTCGACGACTTCTCCAGCCACCACCCGTCGGGCGTCCACTTTCTCCTGGGGGATGGCAGCGTCAGCCGCTTTAACGACACGATCGACCTGGCCGTCTATCAGGCCCTCTGTACCCGTGGCGGCCAGGAAGCGGTGCAGGCGCCGTAGGATCGGTTACATGGTGCGCGGGCATGCGATAATCTCCGGCGATATTCGCGTAGAATTAGCGCAGTCCACGGAGAAAGCAATGGCCTATAGCCAGTCCCTGGCCGATCGCGTCCGGCAAGTGCTGGGGCAGCGGCGCGGCCTCGTCGAAAAAAAGATGTTCGGCGGCGTCGGCTTTCTGCTCGGCGGCAATATCTGCGTCGGCGTTTGGAAAACCTCGCTTATCGTCCGGCTCGGCCCCGAGCAATACGACGAAGCACTCGCCCAGCCGCACGTGGGCGAATTCGACATCACGGGCCGGCCGATGCGGGGCTGGGTGCTGGTCGAAGCGGACGGCCTGGACGACGACGGCCAGCTCCGCTCTTGGATCGACCGAAGCCTACAATTTGTCGCCACGCTGCCGGTAAAGTAGCAACTTCAACTTTCTCTCAGCGGGCTTCAGCCGGTTTCCCGTCTGCCACCAGCTTTAGCTTTAGCTGGTGGACCGCCGTTGTCGGTGTGGAGCGAATTTTCCGCGCCGCCCTTCGCAGCGACCTTCCCCATCCTCGCCATCTATCGCGGCCCCGACGCCTGGCGCACCATTTGCTTAAAGGCGGCGGGCAGATTTGTTCGTTCGGGGTGATTGACAGGACTTGTTCGTCACCTAAATTGCTCCCAATATCCGGGCCTAGGTGGAAGTCCTCTGGGCTAAGAGTCAACCAGCTACCCGTAAAACCGGAGCTTCATCACCAAGCTCGTTCTTGAGCATTCGCGGCGCGATCGGCGTCGCAGGCCGTTTCCGGAAATCTCTCGACTCAGACGGCCCCGAGGAAGAGGCGTAATCTAGCCCGGCGCTTGCTTGGGGGGCATCGCGCGCCCTGCTGTGCTGGGCCAGTTTCTGGTTGGTTTCGTTACCCGTTCCCTCAAGGAGGGCAACACCATGCAGGCATTTGTGCGGAAGCAGTCACGTCCGGCGAAAGGGTCCTTCGCTCCTCGTGTCGAGACTCTCGAGCGCCGCCTCTGTCTGGCGTGCGAGGTCGTTTTCGAGGAGGGCGAACTCGTCGTCAGCGGCGATGGTGCCGACAACGTTGTCGCAATCACCGCCGACGGAGCGGGGGGCGTCACCGTCACCTGCGATGGCGGAGCGGCGGAAGTCTTCAGCGACGTCGCCCAGATCAAGGTCGATCTGGGCGGCGGCAACGACACGGCCACCGTCGATCTGTCGGCGGGGGGTTTTGCCAGCCTCGGGTTGGAAGTCGAGGGTGGCAAGGGAGACGATATCCTGGGGGTCAACCTCGGATCGCTCACCGACGCCGAGGTCGAAGCCGCCCTGGACGGCGGCCAGGGCAACGACACGCTGACCGCCACGGCGGGCGCGATCAGCGGCTCCACGGTCGAGCTCGATCTCGACGGCGGCCAAGGCGATAACACGCTCAGCGCCACGATCGGTGCGATCGCCAACAGCAATGTGTCCGTCGAAGCAGGAGCGGGCGGCGGCGTGGACGCCATCACCTTGGCTCTAGCTGGCGCCATAAGCGGCGAGAGCGAGGTGGAGGTCGGCGCCGAAGGTGGCAAGGGGAATGACAGCATCAATGTCGATGCCCTCGCGGTCGATGTCGCCGCAGCAGCGTCGCTTGACCTGTCGGTGGAGGCCGGTAAAGGCGACGATGTCGTCACCGTGGACTACACCGGCTTGGTCGCCGGGAACTTGGAGATTCAGGCGGAAGCCGGCCCCGGCAACGACACGGCTGCCGTGAATGTGACCGCGAGCAATGGCAGCACGGGTGCAGTGGAAGCGGACCTTGAAGGAGGTCCGGGCGATGACAACTTGACGCTGAACGTCAACGCCAACCCCGCAGACACCCTGACGATCGACGCCACGCTCGAAGGCGGCCCGGGGTTCGACACGTGCGTAGCCACGCCGAATGTGATCGTTGAAGGGTGCGAGGCCTAACGCGCTGGCCGCTGTACCTTTGGTAATTTGCTGGGCCGGGGAGTACGAGCGCTGGCTCGACTTCCCCGGCCCAATTCATGCGCAGCCAGCGCGGCAAGTCCGTCTGGCGGTAGATCGAGGCGATCGCCTTTGATTGACAACGCAATAGTGTCCCGGTCGAATTCAAGGCGCCAAA
>JAKEHX010000381.1 GCA_022614795.1 Planctomycetaceae bacterium
GCGGCCGTCGATCGGCGGGTCGAAGCGGCCATTCCGATTGTCATCGACGTGCTCAACGTCAGCGCCTCGATGAAGCACCACGTCGCCGCTTACGGCAAATACTCGCTGGCGATCAACGACTACTACCAGCACGGAATCATGCAGCGGATGAACGACCCGCGGCTTCCCAAGCTTTATGAAATCGAAGACCCCTATTCCTATCGCGACCGGCTGACGCTGCCGAAATTCATCGTCAACTCGGCCGGGGACGAGTTCTTCCTTCCAGATTCATCGCAGTTCTATTTTGGCGATCTGAAAGGGGAAAAGTATCTGCGCTATGTGCCCAACTCCAGCCACTCCCTCCGGGACACCGACGCAGTGGAAAGCATCATCGCCTTTTACGATACGGTGCTTCGCGGCGCTGGACGGCCCAAATATTCCTGGACGTTCGAGCCCAGCGGGGCGATTCAAGTGCGATCGGAGACCAAACCCAAGGAAGTCCTGCTCTGGCAGGCAACGAACGAGGGCGCCCGCGACTTTCGCCTGGCGGTCATTGGCAAGGCGTATAAAAGCCAACCGCTGGTCGATCAGGGCACGAGCACCTTCGTCGCCAATCTCAAGGCGCCGCCGAAGGGCTGGACCGCCTCGTTCGTCGAATTGACCTACGACGTAGGCGGCCCTTTCCCGCTCAAGCTGACCACCGCGGTGCGCGTGCTCCCCGACACGCTGCCCTTTGCCGATCTAGATCCGGCCAAAGCGCCGCTGGAGGAGGACCCGCGGAAGTAGGTACGGTGTTTTTCCGCGGTTCTTGTTATTTCGCCGCGGTGCTTGCACCGCGCTCCGCTTCATGCGCAAAGAGCGCGTCGCAAGCGACGCGGCGAAATAATCGGTTCAGCGAGCGGAATTCACCCGAATGTCGTCGCCAGGTCGCGGATGTAGTCGAGCGCCTCGTCGAGCTCCGGTGCGTCCGCGCCCGGTTGGCGGCCAGCGCGGTCGCAACGAGCAAGGCTAAGGAGTTCTTCGTAGTCTTCGGACTCCATGAGCCGACGCTTCGCCCGCGCGCCCAGCGTGCCATCCAGGAGCTGCTGGACCTCCATGTGATGCGCGATCAGCCAGCCGGTGCGGTCGGTGATGAAGCCGGCCAGCGCTTCCAGGCCCGCCATCACATGGTCGTGCGGGTCAATCGCTTTGCCCACGTCGTGCAAGAGCGCGGCGAGCAAAAACTCCTCGTCGTAAGCCAGCGCATCGCGGGCATGATCGAAGACCTGGAGACTGTGGTAAAGCGCGTCCCCTTCGGGATGCCACTGCGGGTTTTGCTTCACGTTCTCCAGCGGCAACAGCAGGCTCTGATAGACGCGAAAGCGGTCGGGCGCTTCGGCGGCTTCGGTAATGGCTGACTCGATGTCGAGCCCGGGATACTCGGTCGCCATGAATTGCTCAAGCTGCGCAACGCTCGCCCGCTCAATCGCCTTGCCGGTGATCGAGCTTTTGAAGACGTAGTGGGCCTGGTCGGCGGCATAGACCGTCAGCTCGAAGGGAAAGCGGTCCTGCACGTGGATGTGCGTGAAGATCCGCTCTTCGTCGTGCTTGCGGACCCGCTTTCGCTCGACGTCATACACCAGGCCCTGCTCGTCGAGCGCCGACGTGATCGCTTCGATCGAATCGGAAAACAGGTGCAGGTCGATGTCGCTGCCGGCCCGGATGTGACCAGTCATCACGCTGCCGATCAGCCGCGGGCGAAAGCGGGCCAGCACCCGCATCAGGCGCAGAGCCTCGATCCGCATGTCGCGGAGGTTGTTGGTTCGCGCGTCCCCTTCGTGCAGACGGGCAAACGTCTGAATTTCGTCGCGAATCTCCGCATTGCTCGGCAGATCGGCTGGTTTGACCCAGCCTTGGCAGATGCGGTGAGCGGCCTTCTGTTTGGCCCGGTAGTATTCCGACTCTTCCCGCAGGTACATCAAGCGGGCGGCTTCGACGGCAATGTGCCGGCGGAGTTTCGACTGGCTCATGCAAAGCGCCGAAAGCCCAGATGTGCGGCGCGTGGCATTTTCGCGGCTCGCGGTGACACAGGCAAAAAGTTCGGCTCCCGAACCGCAACCGGGAGCCGAACGGCCTATTACTATTCTACGTTGCCCCGTTGCCAGCGGCGAATCGGCGAGCGATTCAAATTGCAAATTGCAAAGTAGGAATTGCAAATTTCAAATTGAGGAAGGAATTCCCGCCAATTTGCACTTTGCAATTTGCAATTTGTAATTCTGCCTTCCTAGACCATGCCCTTGAGTCCCTTCAACGGGCGGACCTTAACGACGTTCTTGGCCGGCTTGGCGGCAACGTCCATCAGTTCGCCGGGTTTGAAGGGATTGGGCACACCCTTCCTGGCGGGTTGGGGAGGCTTGCGGACTACGGCAATCTTGCACAGGCCGGGGATCTGGAACACGCCGGTTCCCTTTTTGCCGAGGGCCTTGCCGATTTCGGAGGCCAGGGCATCGAACACCGCCGAGACATCTTTCTTGGCGAGGCCAGTCGATGTGGCAATGTTCGCGAACACTTCGGACTTGCCGGCTGGCTTGGGACTGGGAGCTTTCTTGGCCATCGTGAGCCACCCTCCTTGCGAGGTGCGAGAGACTAGAAACAACAGTTGTACGTCCGTCCGCGTCGCGGATTGGCGGAAAATTAGATAGTTTTCAGGCCAAAATGCAACCCTTGGAGGGCTAAAAAGCCTGCAAAATCGGCAAATTTCCGCGGTTTTCTCGCGGCCAGGGGTCAAGAATGGCCTGTTTTCCTGGCATGGCAGGGCCTTGACCGACCCGTTACGCGGGCGTCAGTGCCTTTCGTTGCCCTGGGACAGGGCTTTTTGTAAGATATTTTTGCGTAATGGTTTAGGTGCATTTTTTGCCCCTTTGGCGGGTCGAACTTTGGGCGGCCCGCCAGGCTGGAAGGTCTCATGAGCGATGTTTGCTGGGCCCGTTGGCTTCTGGCCGCCGCTTTGGCTGTCTTGGTGCCCATTTTGCCCCTGCTAACGAGTGATCGTGCGGCTGGGCAGGAACAACCAGGGGCAGCCGAGGCCGACGTTGGCAACATCTTCCCCGCCGCCCCGCGCGAGCTACGGCAGAACCTGACGCGGGCCCAGGCAGCGATTGGCGACGAGCGATTCAGCGACGCGGCCGATGAACTGGGGCAGATACTCGACAGTGAAACCAGCGACGACTATTTCCTCGGACGGCCGGGCCAGGCCGACGCGCAACAGAGTTTGAAGACCGAGGCCCTGGCCCTGATCGGCTCGATGCCGGCCAAGGGGCGGCAGATCTACGAGACGAAATTCGGTTTCGATGCCAAAGCGGAGCTCGACAAGGCGCTCGAAGAGGGGAGCCTCACGCGGCTGACCGAGGTTTCGCGGCGATATTTCCACACGAAAGCCGGTTACGAGGCGACGCTGCTCGTGGGGCGCACGCTGCTCGATCAGGGCCGGCCGCTGGCGGCGGCGCTGGTGCTCAAGCGAATTGCCGACTCGCCAGTGGCTGCGGGGCAATACGATCCCGAGCTCACGGTGCTGCTCGCGACATGCTGGGTCCATGCCCGCATGCCGGAAAAGGCCACCGAGGCGCTCCTCGCCCTAAAGCAGCGCAATCCCCAGGCACGTGTCCGATTGCTGGATGGCGAGGAGGCTCTGTTCTCCAGCGACGACCAGGCGCTTGCCTGGCTCGAGCGACTCGTCGGCGGCGGGCGCACTCCCCTTTCGCTCGTCGCGACGCAGTGGGTCATGTTCCGGGGCAATGAAAGCCGCAACGCGACGACTACCGGCGGCACCCCGCTGCTCAACTACCGCTGGTCGCTGCCGACGGTGAACGAACCGGGCGACGAGCTGAAGGTCAAGAGCATCGCCCGCTCGCTGCGCGACGGCGGCCAGCCGAACATCGTCGCTCTTCAGCCGCTGGTGGTGCAGGACACGGTGATCTACCGCGCGCCCGATTCAAGCAAGCTCTTGGGGGTCGATCTGAAGACGGGCAAGCGGACCTGGGTCTTTCCACCGTTCGAAGACAGTCCGCTAAGCGGGACCAGCCGGCCAACCATGCCCGTGGTGCGTGCTCCCCAAGGGATGAACCTCCGCGATCAAGAGTTGAAGCAGCGCGTTTGGGAGGACCACGCCTTCGGCCAGATCAGCAGCGACGGCCGCTACGCCTATGTGATCGACGATCTGGGTTATGCGGCCGCCGGCGGCAACGTGGGCGTGCCCCGCGTAATCGTGCGGCCGGGCGGGATTAACGTGCCCAACAGCAGCTGGTCCAAGCCGCACAATCTGCTCGTGGCGCTCGACCTGGCGCGCGAAGGCTACCAGGTCTGGGCGGTGGGCGGCAATGAAGTGGGCAATCCCGCCCTGACCGGCGCCTTTTTCCTCGGTCCGCCTCTGCCGCTGGGGGACCAGCTCTTTGTCCTGGCGGAGATGAATTCGGAGATCCGGCTGGTTTGCTTGAATGCCGCGACCGGGGCGCTGGAGTGGAAGCAGCAATTGGCGGTGGTCGAAGACCAACAGCAGATCATTCTGGACCGGGTGCGCCGGCTGGCGGGGGCTTCGCCTTCGTTTTCCGACGGCGTGCTGATCTGCCCGACCTCAGCCGGGGCGGTGGTGGCGGTCGATCTGGCGACGCGGTCGCTGCGGTGGGGCTATCAATATCCGCGGTGGGACTGGATCCGCGCCAACTCCGGGGCCTTTGGCGTGCGCACCCGCTATGCCCCACAGGGCGCCGTCTCAGGCAACTGGATCGATAGTACCGCGACGATCGCGGGCGGCGCCGTCGTTCTGACGCCCGTCGAATCGCAAGATCTGATTTGCCTCGACGTGCTGACCGGCAAGCTCAAGTGGCCCAAGCAGCCGCGCGACGACGGGCTGTTCGTGGCCTGCGTCCACGAAGGCAAGATCATTGTCGTCGGCAAAAGCAAGGTGCGGGCGATCCAATTGGCCGATGGTAAAAGCGCCTGGACCAAGGACCTGGCTCTCGAGGCCGAAATGCCGGTGGGCCGCGGCTTTTTCACCGGCAAGCACTACTACCTGCCGCTCTCGAACCAGCAGCTTGCCAAGATCGATCTGGGCAGCGGCGAGATCGTCATGCGGGCCAAAACCGAAATCGAACTGGGCAACGTCGTTTGCTACAAAGACCAGCTATTGACACAGTCGGCCAGCCAGGTGGCCTCGTTTTTCCTCACCGAGCCGCTGTTGGCCTGGATCGACGAGACGCTCAAAAAGGAGCCCGACAACGCCAAGGCTCTGTCGCTGAAGGGGCAGGTGCTATTGCAGGAAGGGAAGCGCAGCGAGTCGCTCGACCTGTTGCGGCGTGCCGTCGCCAAGAATCCGAATGACTTGGGTGCGAAGTCGCTCTTGGTGAAGGTCATGATCTCGCTCCTCAAGGACGATTTTGCCGCAAACTTTGCCCTGGCCGAGGAGCTCGACGCGCTGGTGACCGACCCGGTGCAGCGGCGCGACATTCTCCGCTGGCGGGCCCAGGGCCTGGCTAAGGCGGGGAAGGTTTCCGAGGCGCTCGATGCGCTGCTCGGCCTGGCCGACCAGTGGGACGCAGGAGCCAATCCGTCGTACGGCGCGGACGCACTTGAATCGTCCGAGCGCGACTTGGCGGTGCGCCCTGACCGCTGGCTCCAGGGGCAGCTCGCCAGCCTGCACCGCGCGGCCGATGCGGCAGGGCGCCAGCGCCTGACCACGCAGGTCC
>JAKEHX010000382.1 GCA_022614795.1 Planctomycetaceae bacterium
CTCTGACCCGCCTTTACCAAGACCAATTTCCGCCACGCCGCCAGCCCCTGCTAGCAGCGCACGCGGTTCATGCTCCTACAGAAGAAATGGTGCGCTATCCCGCCACGACACATTACGGCGATTGGACGGAAGTGAATTTCTAATACTGTCATTCGCTCGTAACAACTTCGACTAGCCGAGGGTAAAGTGCTCGGTTAGTTGCATCGAGACAGTGACCGTTTAGACTCCGGGGAGGCTGGCAACGCCGGATCCCAGTAAACGTTCGCGGCAAACGCGGGAGACGTGAGATAGGATTGCCCATGCACAGCGCCGCGCACTAGTCATGGGTGTCAACGACACGTTCCGCAAATGGATCGGCCCGACACCGCCGTGGGCCGAAGCGTTACCGCCGTGCGCCCTTTCGGCAAGTGAGTTCTATCGGCGTGTTCACTGCCTCATGCCCATCAATTTCTCGGCGCTGGAAAGTTGGCCGCGAATTGGACTGGAAGCGATGGCGTGCGGCGTGCCGATCATTGCGCCCAAGCAGGGGGGCTGGTGCGACATGATTACCCACGGCGAGAACGGATTCTTGGCGGGCAGCGTCGAGGAATTCGCGGAACTTGCCACCATGCTCGCCCACGACGAGCCGTTGCGGCAGCAAATCGCAGCCAATGCCCGCCGCAAACTGGAGCTGGAGCTGGCCAATCCCGATCTTGTCTGGGCGGGCTGGCAGCGGCTTTTTGCGAGCCTGGGCGGGCTATGACCTATAATAGCGGGACCGCCTTCATCCCACGCCCACTCAAGGACGACCGATCATGCCCAAAATCACTGTTCGCGTGCCGCACCAGCTCGACCCGGCTGCCGCGTTTGCCAAGGTGCAACCGGCGCTTGAAAAGACGGTGAAGGACTTTCAAGGGCACGATCTGGTGCTCGACGGCGGCGACACGTCTAGCAGCTTTACGTTCAAGAGCATGGCTTTCACGATCAAGGGCCGGGTCGAAGCGGCGCCTAGCGAGGTCGTCGTGGAAATCGATCTTCCCCTGGCGGCACTGATGTTCAAGGACAAGGCCGAACGGGCGGTCACCAAGAATGTGACGCGGGCCATCGAAGGGCCGCCGGCGGCGTAGCACGTCACGCAAACAATTGCCACTGACCCGCGATGCGGCGCTCGTGCGGGCGAAATCGCGCCTTGTACGACATGTGTGGCGACTGGGCGATGAAAAACCCCAGGTACAAGTGTCGCCGGCCCGTGTCGCGGCAGAGTTCCACCTCGCGCAGCACGGAATAAGTCCCCAGGCTGACGCCCGAAAAGGCGGGGTCGTAGCAGCAATAGACGGCCGACAGCGAAGTCCGCCCTGCATCGACAATGGCCACGGCGACCAGCCGCTCCCCGTGCCAATAGCTCAACTCCCAAGTCTCGCAGCACGAGTGGACGAGGAAATCCGCATAGGATTCGTAGTCGAGCGGCTCGTCGTCGTGCGAGAGGCCCCGCAGTTCGCGGTGCCTGTTGTAAAGGTCCACGCGCTCTTGGTCGATGACCGGCTCGCCGACGCGGACCTGTAGCAGGGCGTCGCCCCGCCGCTTCTCGCGCCGCTGCGTGGCGCTGGGCCGAAACGTCGTCACGTCGAGGCGGATCGGCTCGCAGGCCTGGCACGCGGGGCACTGGGTGCGGTACAGGAAAACTCCCGACCGGCGGTCGCCCGCGGCCAGCCGCTCGTCAAACTCCTCGGGCGTGAGGCGTGCGACGGGGTGGCGGTAAGGAAGGCGAGCGGTCCGCCCCGGCAGATAGGAACAGGGGTGGAGCGAATCGAAGACGACGATCTCGGTGCTTGTAGGGTGCATGAGTGAAGCGTAATGCACCTTGCCGTTTGCGCAGCCTAACATCCGAGTGGTGTATTTCGCAGTGCTCATACACCCTACGGTTAAAAGCCCGCCGGCGCTCCTCCTGCATCGTTGAACTGGTCGAATTCCTTGAGCCGGTCGGGCACACGGTCCTGGAAGCGAGTGAAGTCGCGGAGCCATTCCAACTCGACTTCGCCGACCGGGCCGTTGCGCTGCTTGGCGCAGATGATCTGGGCCTGGCCGGCGTACTGCTTCTGGTCCTCCCCTCGATGGTAATACTCCTCGCGGTGGACGAATAGCACCACGTCGGCATCCTGCTCGATGGCCCCGGACTCGCGCAGGTGCGACAGCCGCGGAATGTTCTCCTTGCCCATCTCGGTCTGGCGGTTCAATTGTGCCAGGCACAGCACCGGGACCGACATTTCGCGGGCCAGCCCTTTGAGCCGGCGGGCGATCTTGGCGACCTGCTCCTGCCGCGGATCCTTGGCGTTGTCGGGCTCGATGAGCTGCAAATAGTCGATCACCACCAGGCCCAGGCCCCCTTGCCGGCGCTTGATTCGCCGGGCCGCGGCCGCGATCTCGGTGACGGTGCGGCTGGGGGAGTCATCCACGAAGAACGGCGCCTTCGACAGCATCGACGCTGTGTCGACAAGCTTGAGCCGGTCTTCTTGCGTCACGGTGCCGTTGCGCAGCCGGTGGCCATTCACGCGCGCGACCGAACAGAGCAAGCGGTCGGCCAGCTCGATCGACGACATTTCGAGGCTGACGAACAGGACGGGTATGTTCTGATCGTAGGCCACCTTCTCGGCAACGTTCATCGCGAACGCGGTTTTTCCCATGCTCGGCCGGGCGGCGAGGATTACCAGCTCGCCGTTGTGCAGGCCGCCCGTCTTGCCGTCAAGCTCGCGAAAGCCGAAGTCGCAGCCGCCTGCTGCGTGCGTGCCGGCCATCCGCGCGTCGAGCCGGTCCATCGCCTGCATGACGACCTCTTTCAGCGGCTGGATGTTGCTGGTGCCGCGGTCGTCGAGGATGGCGAAAATCTTCTGCTCCGCCTGGCTGAGGAGCTGCGGCGCTTCGCCGGCTTCGTCGTAGGCGTCGCGGAGGATTTCCGTCGAGGCGATGATCAGCGAACGGAACGTCGATTTCTGGCGGACGATCTCGGCGTAGTAGGTCGCGTGAGCCGCGTTGGGGACGGCGTTGATGATCTTGCTCAGGTACGCGCTGCCGCCGATGGTTTCATACTCGCCAGCCGACTTGAGCCTGTCGATCAGAAGCGTCGGATCGATCTTTTTGCTCGCCTCGTGCAAGGCGCACATGTGCGAGAACAGTTTGCGGTGGGCGTCGTCGTAGAAGTCGTCCGGCCTGAGGATCAGCACGACGTCGTCGAGCACGTCGGGCAAGAGAACAATGCTTCCCAGAACGCCGATTTCGGCCTGCAAATCAAACGGCGGCTGACGATCGAAATACTCCGCGGCTGGCCGCCGGGGCGGATTGTCGAGTCGTCGGCCGACAGACATGGGGCTCCTCCTTGATTGGCACTGGATGGCTGCTGATGGGACTTGCAACCGGCGCTCACGATACCACATTCTGGGTTGGCCGTGTGCCCTCCCGAAAACACCGCAAGCCCGCGGATTCTACATTCCGCGGGCTTGTGGACGGATTGTCGAATTGAAAGTCGGTCCCACTATTTCTTCTCGGCCTTGGCCGGCTTCGCGGCTGGTTTCTCGGCTTTCGCGCCCTTTTCGGCGGGCTTCTCGCCTTTCGCAGATTTCTCGGCGCTGGGCTTTTCGCCCTTTTCACCGGCGGGCTTCTCGTCGCCGGTCACGGTCGGCACGACCCAGACCTTCAGCTCGGCCTCGATCTCGGCGTGCAGGTGGATCTTGACAGTGTAGAGACCCAGCTCCTTGAGCACGCCTTCCAGCCGCACCTGATCGGTGGTGATGCCGAATCCGGCCTGCTTGAGGGCGGCGGCGATTTCGTTGGCATTGACGCTGCCGTAAAGGTGGCCTTCGTCGTTGGCGTTAGCCTCGATCGTGACGCTCTGCTTGGCAATCGCATCGGCCAATTGCCGCAGCGAGGCGAGGCGGGCCTTCTCGATTTCGTGGAGCTTGGCCTTGTGCTTCTCGACCATCCGCTTGTGGTGGTCGGTGGCGATCGTCGCCAGGCCCTGCGGCAGCAGGTAGTTGAGGGCGTAGCCGCGCTTTACCTGCACGACGTCGCCTTGCTTGCCCAGGTGGTCGACCGACTGAATGAGGAGCAGCTGCACGCCGCCCGTCTTGCCGCGGGGCAAGGCCCGAAAGCGGCCGTGTTTGGCGGCCCGTTTGGATTTGACTTCTGCCATGATTGGTTCCTTCAGGTAGAACGGATTTTTTTATCCGTCCATCTGATCGTTGCTGTTTTTCCGATGACGCTCAAAAGTCGCTGGATTGGACGGATTACAAATCCGTCTTACGGTTAAAACGGAATATCATCCTGCGTTGGCGGCGGAGGAGCGCTGGGCGCCGAACTCGGCCCTGCGCCGCGACTGGCCGCGCGCGCTGGCGGCCCCGAAGGTTCGCCGTAGTCACCTCCGCCTTCTTCATATTGCTGTGGAGGACCGCCGCCACGGCCGCCGCCTGCGCCGCCTTTGGGCATCATTTGAAGTCGTTCGCCGACGACCCGCAGCTTCGAGTGTTTCTGCCCGTCCTTTTCCCATTGATCGAGCTTAAGTCGTCCTTCGATCAATACGAGCGAGCCCTTGCCAAGGTATTCGCCAGCGATTTCCGCAGTGCGGCCCCAGAGCGTGATATCCACAAACGTTGTTTCCTCGACCCACTCGCCCTGTTGGTTTTTGCGCCGGTCGTTTACCGCCAGGCCGATGTCGGTCACGGCCATGCCGCTTTGCAGATACCTGACTTCGATGTCGCGCGTGATGTTGCCCAACAGGACAACCCGGTTGTAGCTGGCCATTGCCTAACCCTCGTGCAACTCAAGGCGGGAAGTGAACAATCGTCACAATGCCCGCAGACTACCGAATGGACCGGCCTGCCGCAAGCTGCCCCGCCCGCCGTCAACAATACCGCAGCCCGACGTCAGCAACACTGCCAATGGGACGGATTAGAAATCCGTCCTACGTCCAAATTTGCCCTAGTTAGCGGCTTCCTCGGGAACCTCAATGTTCGGGATCACGGGACCCCGCGGCTCGGGCGGAACGGTTTCGACCGCCTTCGCCTTGCCGCCCCCTTTGGCGTGCTCGATCAGGGCGTCCACCAAGCGCGGCTCGACCTTGAGCGTCAAACTGCGGATGATGTTTTCGCTGATCCGGATTTCGCGCGTCAGATCGGTGAGCTTGAGGCTGTCCAGCCGGAAGTAGGTCAGCCAGTAGGTTCCTTTTTTGTGGCCGTCGATCGGATAGGCCAGCTTTTGTTCGTTCCACAAGCGGCTGACGAGCACTTCGCCGCCACACTTGCCGACGAGACCGGGGATCAACCCCGCCAGGCCGTTGGGGTCCTGGGCATACTTGTTGCTGTCCAGGATGACCATGTTTTCATAGACGTTCTGTGCCAAAGCAGTCGCTCCTAGCTATCGCGTAGGCGAAACTCCGCAAGTTCGGGCGCCACCAGCCTTGGGCTGATGATGGACCTGAGCTCCTTCACCCAGGGCGCCACCTCGCTGTTTGGCAATCGGGAAGCTTACGCATCCCGCTCGCCAGGAGTCACGCGTTGTACTGGTTCATGCAGTGTTTTAAATCGTGCAGAGCCCAATCGGCAGCTCCCTGCGCCGCCAAAGACAGGGCCGGGACGATTTCCAGCCGCTCCTCCTTGGTGAATCGACCCAGCACGTGGCCGGTGGCTTCGCGCCCGGGCGGCGGCGGGCCGATTCCGATCCGCAGGCGGGGAATGTCTTCAGTGCCCAGCCTGTGAATCACATCCGCCAGGCCATTCTGGCCGCCTGCCGACCCACTCGCCCGAAAGCGAAGTTTCGCCAGCGGGAGCTGAAAGTCGTCGCAAACGATCAGAATCTCCTGGTTCTCGATCTTATAAAAATCGCGGGCGGCCAGCACGCTGGCTCCGCTTAAGTTCATGTAGGTGAGCGGAGTGAGCAGAAGCGACTTTTGTCCGTGGATGGTCGCTTCGATCACTTCGCCCTGGAAGCGGGCCCGGGGCGCGATGCCCGCCGCGAATTGCTTCGCCAGCAGAGCCAGCACCTCGAATCCCACGTTGTGACGCGTCCCTTCGTATTGTGCTCCTGGATTTCCCAGACCGACGATCAGCTTCATACTCCTCACCGCTCGCCGGATCGCTGTGCCCGCAATCCCTGCGCAAGCCCGCTGTCAGCATCACTGCACTACTTCTTGCCCTCCGCCTCCGCGGCGGCCTTGGCGGCAGCTTCCTCCCGCTCCTTCTGGCCAATGACCTCGGGTTCGGCAACAGCCGGTTCGCCCACCGGCTCCGGCTCGGCCTCGATGTGCGGCGGCACGCAGTGGACGATCAGGGTCTGGTCGTCGGTGACGATCCGCGCGCCTTGCGGCAGCGGGATGTCCTTGGCGAAGAGCGAAGCATTCAGGTGCAGGTCGGTGATGCTGAGGACCAGCTTGTCGGGAATCGACATGGCCGGACACTCGATCTCCACTTCATGCATCACGTGTTCGACGACGCCACCCTCGGTAATGCCAACGGCCGAACCCTTCAGCTCGACGGTGACTTTTGTTTTGACCTTGTCCTTCTCGGAAACCCGCAAGAGGTCGATGTGCAGCACATCCTTGCCCCAGACGTCCCACTGGACCGCGCGGATGAGGGCATTGTCGCTGACGTCGCCCGATAGCTTGACCAGCTTGCCGCCGTGCCTGACCACCGACAACACATCGCCACTGGGAACGGTCAGGCTCAGATTGGCCTCGCCGTGCCCGTAGAGGACGGCTGGAACGTGGCCGGTGGAGCGCAATCGGCGGTTGTTGGCCGTGCCTAACTTCTCACGGCGCTTGACGTTGAGTGTATCTGCCATTGTCTCGAACCTGGGCGTCAGTCGTGTAGTAGTTCACTATGGGGGAAACTTCGCATTGTGCCAGATTGGGCCCAATTGACAAGCCCGCTGAGCTGTTTTTCGCCGTCGCGATTCACTTGTCCCCCAGACATGTGCCGAGTAAGGTTGTGACAGCAAGTCGTCTTAACGTCTTGCCGGCTGGCGGTTTCCGGCAAGAGCCTCAGTTGAACTGTGAATTGTGCAAACTCTCGCCTCCATGGCCAAGACCAAACAGAAAGCATTTGAATACGTCGAACCGATCGGGGCCCGTGTTCTGGTCCGCAAGGACGAGCCCAAACGCGAAACCAAGGGGGGCATCGCCTTGCCCGATCAGGCTGAAATCCCCACGATCACCGGCCGGATTGTCGCCATCTCCGCGCAGATCGAGAACGACGAGGACCTGCCCCTGCGGCAATACGACAAGATTCTTTTCCATCCCAAGAGCGCAATTCCCGTCGATTTCGAGGCCGACAATCAGCTCTATGTGGTGCCGGTGGAGGACATCGTGGCGGTGTTCCGTCGCGAACAGCGCGATGAGGGCGGGGAGGAGTAGAGTTCGAATCGCCGGAATAGTTTCAACTGCATGCGAACTCAGGGTATATTAGCAGCATGATTCGGGCGTACGACGAATTCGTTGAGTTCATCGCCTCGGGGCCGACGCCCCTCGCAGTTGCGGGGTTTCAGGTTTCTCAGGCGACCAAGGACCACGTAGCCGATCTCATTCGCCGGGAAAAGACAACGGGCCTCACGCCGGAAGAGACAGCCGATCTGGAGCATTACATGCATCTTGAGCATGCGATGCGGTTGGCGAAGGCGCGGGCTCAATCTCTCAGCGGCCAATGACGACCTATATCAGCGTCGAATTGCGAACGCTGGTACAGACCCGCGCCCGCGGCCTATGCGAATACTGTCTAATCCACTCCCGCGACACCTATGTCGGTTGCCAGGTCGATCACATCATCAGTGAAAAGCACCACGGACTAACAATCGCAGAAAACCTGGCATTGGCCTGTGCCTTCTGTAATCGAGCGAAGGGGAGCGATATCGGCTCGGTTGCCGCAACCAATGGCCAGTTCACGCGGTTCTTCAATCCACGGACGGACGCCTGGTTGGACCATTTTGCGATGCAGGGAGCATTGATTATACCTCGCACTGCCGTGGGTGAGGTGACCGCGCTCATTCTGGCGTTCAACAGCCTCGATCGTCTTCTCGAACGCCAAGAACTCCTTGCCAAACGACGCTATCCCCCACCTGAGTTCGTTCAACCGATGGTGCCCGGGACCAACTGACGTGTCGTTATCGCAGATTTCACCTTGACCCTCGCGCGCGGGTCGTGGTATCCAACCGAGATTGCGGAGTCCCGGTTATGGGCAAAACAGGCAACCCGATGACGCGCCGGCTGGCGATTTCCTGCAATCGGGCCTTGGTGCTCGACGGGCTGGTTTTTGCCCGAGCGGCAATGCTCTTTCCGGTCGAGCGCGAGTTCGATCTGGCCCAAGTCGCTCGGCTGCGCGAGCGGCAACACCCGCGAGTTTCGTGGGTCGTGCTGTTTTTGAAGGCGTATGCCATCGTGGCGCGGCAGCACGCGCCACTGCGGCAGGCCTACATTCGCTGGCCTTGGCCGCATCTGTACCAGTCGGCATACAGCGTGGCGATGCTGGCCATGAACCGGCAGTTCGAGGGTGAAGATCGCCTCTGTTGGGGCCGATTCGGCGAGCCAGCCGACCAGCCGCTGGCCGCGCTTCAGCAGCGGCTCGATCGGTACACCCACGAGGCGGTCGAGCAGATTTTCAAGCGCCAGGTGCGATTGAGCCGGCTGCCGGGCTGGCTGCGGCGGTCGCTCCTGTGGTGGAATCTCAACTTTGCGGGAACGATGCGGGCCAAGCGGCTGGGAACTTTCAGCCTCTCGACCCTCTCTGGCCAAGGGGCGCTCAACCGGGCCCATCCAACGTTTCTCACCAGCAGTTTGACCTATGGCCCAATCGACGAAAGCGGGCGGTGCCTGGTCACGCTGCTCTGCGATCATCGCGTGCTCGACGGCGCGTCGGCCGCGCGGGCATTGGGCGACTTGCAGGACGTGATGTGCGGACAGATCGCAGCCGAGCTGCGGGCAAACGTCGCGGCTCGGGCGGCATAATTCCAATTTCGTCCACGGAATTGGAACAGAAGGGAACAAAGGTCGCAAAGGTGAGATCGGCCAGCGCAAATCGATATCCCGTTCTTTGTTTCCTTTGTTGCCTTTTGTTTAGTTTCTCCGGCGTTGCCCTCGCCCATGTCATTGTTTGCCAGGCGCGATGGCCAGTGGGACATCGAGCAGGTCGCGATTGGGGGTGAAGCCCTTGCCGTCGACATCGACAAAGATCGGATTGGTCACGGCGACCGGCGGGAGCTTCCCGCCGTAGTTCGGGCCCATCACCGGGCCAAGAGTCAGCCCTTCGCCGATCGTCGCGACGATGATGTGCGTATCGGCCGCGACCTTGATCGGCAGCGAAGCACTAAACCGCACAGTTTCATCGGTAAATCGATCCGGCGTGCCCTTGCGGGTGAAGTTAAGTTCCTGCGCCGGCCGGCCGTTCAGGAACACTTGCACGCGGTTCACGTCCAGCCAATTGGGGCACTGCACCTTGATGGCGAGTTGCACCTGGCCCTCGGTCGCCACGAGATTGTCGCCAGGAATCGCTTTGAGAATCTTGCCGTCCGCAGTTGCTGCCGCCGCTTCGACCGAAAGAAACGGCCCGGTGCTGACCGCCAAGTGTCCCTGCTCCGACATGTGGACGATCTCCATCATGTCAATTTTTGCCGGGTCGTCGGTCGTGCACTTGATGAAGTTGCGGAAATAGCCGGACTCGTGGTGGTTGTAATGCGAATCGGTGTTGATCACCGCCGCGTTGCGATAGCCGAGGTTCAGCATTTGCATCCAGTGGAAGATCGGGTTCCGCTCCAGCTTGCCCCCCTCGCCTTTGACGGGGGGCGTGAAAATCCCTTGCGGCGGATGGACCTCAATCACGTCAACAAATCCGAACATCCGCTCGAAGCCAGCGTCCGGCTGGCCGTCTTCGTTGCGGTCGCCGAGGATTTGCGGCAGATTGGGGTGGTTCATCTGCACGAGCTTGTCGCTTTTGTTGTCCCAAAAGGCGAGCCGCTCGACCTGAATGACGGGATCGACGTCGGTGACGGGCGCGCCGCCGTCCTGCGTGCGCGGCCTGAAGAGAAGCGGAAATGCATTCTGGTGATTCACGGGAAGCGGCCCGCCGGTGAGCTCCATTCCCGTGCACGTCGCCATGAGGTGCATTACACCGAGCTTCTTGAGGTGCGGGAGGTAGGTGTCGATCCGGTTGTGTTCGGTGCAAGGGGCGAATTCAACGTGCTCGCATAACAAGTTCTGCACGCGGCCAAGCTGGCTGGAGGTATTGTCGCCGGAGGGGCTGGAATGGCTGTGGAAGTCGGCACTGATCCAGCCTGTAGTATCGACCGTTCGTTTCAGCACCGCCGTGAGTTGCGAATCCTGACCGGGCGGCACTTCGATCGATTGGAATACCGCATCGTGCTCGGGACCGTAGCTGACGATCACGTCGTACTTGCCCAGTGCGATCGCCTGTTCGAACGAGCCGGTGTGCGTGTAATAAACGTTCTTGACCGCCGTGTCGCCGGAATCGGGCCCCCAGTCGGGGTCTTTCGAGCCGCCGGTGCCCGTGAACGAGACCTTGGCCGGAGTCGCCTGGCCTCGATCGTTCGTGATCTTGGCGACAACGCGGCTGGGTTTGCCGAGCGTCACAGGGATGTCAACGTCCCGACCCACGGGAATCTCGCCCTTTGCTTGCCGCCCGTCGAGGGACATGACTTCGTAGTCAAAGCTGCTATTGGCGGGCGATTGAAACTCGATCCGGCCGTCTTCGCCGGTGCGAGCGGCTGCGGGAAAGGGCTTCGCGTTTTCCAAAATGGTAATGCGGGCGTGAGCCACCGGATTAGTGTCACGGACAGCCAGAGAAACCTTGCGAACTTTGAGGCCTGACATCTGTTGCACGCGCCCGGCCAGGGCCAGCAAATTGGGCGCGGCGAAAACTCTGCGGGCGATTGTGAGCGATTGGCCGGGCTGCAATTCCAGTTTGTTGGAGCCGTCCTTGAGCAGTTTGATCAGTGTGCCGCGCTGGCCGGTGCTTTCCAAACGGTACCCCGTCACGACGATGCCGTAGGCCTGCTTGAACCACTCGTCAGCTGCCCAGAAGCAGTCGTTGGGATCATCGACGCCAAACGTGAACGTCCTGTCGGCCCGAATCGCGTCGGAAAGTTCGTCCCCAACCGGCTTGTCGGTCGAATTGGCATAGATCGTTTCGACGAGTAAGTAAGGCGCGCCATCGGCGATCGTGTAGCGCACGGTCAGCCGCGGCCGGCCTTCGATCGGTTGGGCGTCGATTTCAAGCGAGATCGTCTTGCCGGAGGCGGAATTTATGTGCTGGACCGACTGGCCGCTCGCCGACACGCGCACTGCGGCCGGTTTTCCACCTTGGCCCGCGAACTGAAAGCGCCC
>JAKEHX010000383.1 GCA_022614795.1 Planctomycetaceae bacterium
CTCACGTCGCCGAAGAACGCCGCGAAACGATAAAAGTCCTTCTGGGTGAACGGATCGAATTTGTGGCTGTGGCATTCGCAGCAGCCCATGGTGCTGGCCAGGAAGATCGCCGCCGTGTTCCGCACGCGATCGGCCGCGTATTTGGCCGTGTATTCCTTCGGCTGAGCGCCCCCTTCCTCGGTCGTCTGCAACAGGCGGTTGAAGCCCGATGCTATCCGCTGCTCGCCCGTGGCATTGGGGAGCAAATCGCCCGCCAACTGCTCGACCGTGAATTGATCGAACGGCTTATTGCTGTTGAAGGCGTCGATGACATAGTCGCGGTAGAGCCATACGTCGCGGTGATTGTCGCTGTGGTAGCCGCCGGTATCGGCGTAGCGGACGACATCGAGCCAATACATGGCCATCCGCTCGCCGAAGTGCTTGCTGGCCAGCAAGCGATCCACGGCAGCTTCATAGGCATTCTCCTCGTCTCTCCGTCTCTCCGTCTCTCCGTCTTTGCCGTCGGACGGAGCGACGGAGGGATGGAGAGACGGAGGGACGGAGAGAAACTCGTTGAGTTCCTGTGGCGTCGGAGGCAGACCGACAACGTCAAAGTTCAGCCGGCGGAGGAGCGTTCGCTTGTCGGCTTCGGGTGCGAACGACAATCCCTTTTCCTCCAAGCGGGCGAGGAGGAAGGCGTCGATTGGATTGCGGATTGCGGATTGCGGACTGCGGATTGTCGGAATTGCTGGCCGGGTCGGTTTGACATACGACCAATGCGCGTCGTACACGGCCCCCTGGTCGATCCACTTCCGAATCAGGGCGATTTCGTCAGCCGTGAGGACTGGCCGCTTTGACTTTACCGGCGGCATCTTGAGTTCCGGGTCGTCGCTTGTGACACGGACCACCATCTCGCTGTGCGCGCTGTCTCCTGGCTTGATGACCGAAGGAACCGCTTCGTCGCGAATGTCCAGCCGCAACTCGGCCTTCCGCTCCTTCTCGTCCGGGCCGTGGCAAACGAAACATTTGTTCGAGAGGATCGGCTTGATCTGGCGGGTGAAGCTGATCTGGGGTTTGCTTTTCTGGGGCTCTTCAGCCGACAGCGGCTTCACCAGCGAGGTCGCGAGCAAGACGGCGAACAGGGCCAGCAGCGTGAAGCGAGGGAAGCGGCACATGGGTCGAGCGTCTCCAGCCAAAAGCGCGGGGCGGAAGGGGCGCAGTAGGGCGCGGCGAAGCGTGCCCGGAGGGCAATTCCCGATTCTAAAACGGCCCCCAAGCGGGGGTCAAGCAAACCATCTATGGCACTTGTAGCGAAAGTAAGGGCATCGCAACGCATTGTGAAAAACGCACGCTTTTCCATTGCAACCTAAGCTTGCAAGTGGCGCTATAGCCACTGTTCTCGAGCGAGGTGTCCTGTGAGTCAATTCAACTTGCCAAAGCGCTGTGCGCGCTGTCTGGCCGAAGAGCCGGCCCAGTCGTGGAACATTGAAGCCGAAGGCACGGAGCCAACCCCCGTTCCCATTTGCCAGGCTTGCCATGGCCACCTGAAACGGCGCTGTCGTCTGTTCTGGCTGCCGGGAGTCGTGGTGGGCGCCGTCGCGGCCGAGGCGGTGGTGCACTATTTGCCGCAGTTCTTCAAGGCCTTCGACAGAATCCCCGTCGCGATCCTGATGGGCGGCCTGCTGGCGATTGTGGGCCTCGTGGCTTGGGGCACGGCCGAACTGCTGCGAAGCGCGCTGGTCGATAACCTTCTGGCCACGTACGAGCCGTCCAAGCCGCGGATCAAATTTGGCAACAAGGAATATCAGGCCCTGTTCAATCGGGCGAACGAATACGCGCTCGGCCATCGCGGGCCAATGAGCGTCTGAATCCCGCCAGTCACCCGCGGCGAGCGATGGCCCTCGGCGAGCCTGGCCACTGGGGCCGCCGCCAAAGGCTGGTAGCTTCTTATAACCGCGGCAACAACCGCTGACATCGAGGTGCCTCATGGCAGAAGCTGAATTCGTTATGCCCTCCAGTTGTGCGCGCTGCATGGCCAAGGAGCCCTCGGAGTCCTGGATGATCCAGGCCGAGACAATTGAGCCGCATCCGGACGATGCGACCATGACCATCGAAACGACTTATTGGACCCACGTGCCGCTGTGCGAGAAGTGCCACGGCCAGCTGACGCGGCTGGGCTATCTGTTCTGGTTCGTGGGGATCATGGGGGGAGCGGTGGCCGCCGGCTTGGTGGCGCACTTCGCTCCGCAGTACATCCATCGCGATGCCAACATCCCCATGGCGCTAAACATCTTGGCGCTTGTGGCAGTCGTGGGGGGCGTCGCGTGGGGGATCGCCTGGGCATGCAAGAAATTCATCAGTTGCTGCCTGGCCACATACAAACCTCGCCAGGCGCGCATCACGTTTGGCAACAAGGAGTACCAGGCGCTGTTTGACGAGGCGAACCGGTATATGCCCGACTACAGCAAGAAATGCAAGTTGGGAGTGTGATGGACCATCGATGCGCGATGATCAATTCTCGTTCGCGTCCTCGTCGTCGTCCTCGATTGGATGCCGCCCGGATCGAGGACGAGGACGAGGAAGACGCCCGCCGCTGCCGTAGCCGAAGTCGTGCTTGACTCCGGCTACGGGCAGCAAGCGAACGGGGAGCTACTTCGAGAGCAGCTCAGAGGCGCCGTTGACGTTGTCGAGATCAAGCTTGTTGAGCTCGCCATTGTCTTGCGGCGCGGGGGCGGGGGCCGCGGGAGCGGCTGGGGCGGCGGCAGCCGGGGCCTGAGCCGGAGCCGCGGCAGGGGCAGCAGGCGCGGCCGGGGCGGCCGAGGCAGCGGTTTCCTGCACCGTTTCGATCACCGCGATCTCACCGCGCACGAACGTGGCGACGTTGTTCAGCTCGTCGGTTTCGAGCAGCTCGTCAAAGCTGTCGATCGCCGCGATCAGCGTGGAGAACGGCCCCGGTTGCCCTTGCGGGCCGAGGGCCATCACGCCATGCGGAAGCTGCACATCGATGTGGCCCACCGCACCGGCGGCGAGCTCTTCGATATTCATCGTCACGACCGGCGACATCCGGGTGATCTCGCCCAGGGTCGCAATCAGCGAAACGCGGAAATGCCGTGCGGCCAGCGTGCTGTTGTTCTTCAGGCTGACGCGGTAGATCGGACCTTTGTCCGCCACGCCGTCTGCCACCATGCCGACTGAAACCAGCTCCAGGTCGCCCACCGGCGGGGCGAAAAACGGCCCGTGGTGAAAGCCGATCGGGAACAGTTCCACCCGGCGAATGACGTGCGGCTGGACGTCGGAGAAGAACATGCAGTGTTGCATCGTGCGGGCCACCTGCCAGTGGCGCTGGGCCCGCGACAGGAGTTGCTGATGCTGGGTTTCGACAACGGTCGTGGTGCCCGTGACGACGGTGGTGCTGCCTCCGGCGACTGTTCCAGCGACTGCGCCGCCGGCAACTGCACCGCCAGTGACAGCTCCGCCAGTGACAGCTCCGCCAGTGACAGCTCCGCCAGCAACAGCTCCGCCGGCAACTGCGCCGCCCGTTACGATCGTCTTGCTTTCGCCGACGACCGGGGCGGCTGCGCCTTTGCCGAGCTGCTGCACGTTTTCAGCGACGCCGGGAGCGCCGCTGGCCAGGCCGCCGAGCGCGCCGCGCGACGCCTCAGGCTGCACAACGTTGGCATCGGCCGGGACCTGGCCGTTTTGCTGCGGCGCTTGGGCGCCGCCCATGGGCCCGCCCTGGGCCCGGGCCGTCGCGGCCGAAGCGGCAAGCGCCCCGGCCAGCACGGCGAATACGAGGATCCGTTTCATGATTCAGGCTCCTTCAGTCTGCTAGTGGTTTGGTTGGCTGATATTGGGGAAGTGTCGCCTGCGCTAGCGCTGGGCGACGGCGATGTTGTGAATTTGTCGACTGGTCTTCGCGCCCAAAAAAACCCGCCGGCCGTCGTGTTGACGACCGGCGGGTTGCGGTCACAAGCAGCTTGGAGGCGGGCGGTGCCTGGCGAGTCGTTTGGTTTGGTGGTGTCGCGGAGGCGCTTTGGCCTGGCGAAATTCACCCCTCGATTAGCTCGCGGCGACATCCCACTTGATCCGCTGGTGATCGCTGGGAACTAGTAGCACCCCCAGTGGTAGAGCGGGTAGCTGCAGTACGAGTACGTGTAGCAGGGGCGATACACGTAGTAGTTGTAGTAGCAGGGCTGGTAGCAGTACGAGTAGCTGGGGTAGTAGCAGTACGAGTAGCACGGCGAGTAGCAATAGTTGTAACCGCCGTAGCAGCCACCCCAACCGAACCGGCGGAAGCAGGCTTCGACCGCTTGCTCGCCCTTGTCGCTCGTCTTGCCGGTGAGGGCGTCGACATCCACGTCGAGATTCGCCTCAACCACGGTGTTGTCGGCGTCGCTGATCGACGCGACATCCAGATCGGCGGCGGTGATGGCGTCGCCCGCCATCACGCTGCCAGCCATCAGGACCAGGGCAACCACCATCAAAGAAAGCTTCTTGAACACGGGACCGTCTCCTTGCGGCAGGGATTGTATGGTGAATGACCTCCACCAGCTGCCGGGCCTCGCGAGGTCATTTGTCGTGGTCGACACCTCTTCCAGGCGTGCGGCCGCAAGATTTGTTGCAACAGGTTTTTGGAACTTCTGGATTCTCCCGTAGCCGAATTCGCCAGAATTCGGGCAATGCGCGCGCAATTCCACGGTTGAGGCGCGATTCGGCTAGCGGATCAGTGGCCAAGAGTGGATGCAGTTCCGGTGCCTACCGACAGAAGGGCTATGGGCCGGCAAATGCAAATTGCGAATTGGACATGTAAATCACTACTGTCCGGTTAACGACTGAAGGATTTGCGGTAAGCGATTGAAATTCAAGGACTTGGTGAGCTTCGATGCGTGTACACGACTTGAAATGGCCGGGAGGGCGACTTCAGCTACGTGACGTGCAACAAATCGCTCCATATTACGCCTTGATAGGGGAGAGAGACGGATTGTTGTCCGCCCTAAACCATTCACCTGTCGCGACTTACGGTGCTCCCATGACCCGTCCACTTTCCTCCATGTTGTGTCTGGCCGCCCTGATTTGTGCCGGCACCTCAACTCGATCGGCATTGGCCGACGACCTGTTCTCCAGCATCCCCATCGATACGGTCTTCGCCCCTCCGTCCGCCAGCTCCACCCCGACAACGCCCCGGCCCGATGACAAGTCGGAGCGCATTCAGCGTGTCCTCAATATCACCCAGCTCACCGACATCCTCCGCGACGCCGGCCTGGAACCCGAAGCCGAAGAAGCCTCGGTCCTCGTTAAACTGCAACATGCCCGCTGGACGTTTCCCGTTGTCCTCGGTCTCGATGAACAGCGCGAGCAAATCGTCCTGATCATGCGGCTGGCCGACCTGGCCGGCAAACCGGCTCTGTCATCCGACCGCTTGCTGGGCCTGATGAGCGCCAGCCGCGAGCTGCGTCCCGCGTTCTTCTCGTACAGCGACAAGAACAAGCGGGTCGAGCTGATGATGGGCATCGAGAACGACGCTATCAGCCCGCGGGGATTGCGCGATCAGATCCGCCGCCTGGCCCAGATGGCCGAAGGGACCGCCGGGCTGTGGGAAACGTCAACCGCCAATACGAGCATCGCTGCGACAGCTCCGACCGCCCCCAGCGGCGTCAAGAATGCCGCCGCACCCAGCGCCGCTGCTCCGGCCGCTGGTGGTCTGCTCGGCAAATGGTCGGCCGCCCGCTCCGATAAAGAAGCCTTCGCCATCCAGCTCAACGCCGATAACACGTTCGTCCTGGTCTATATCAAGGACGGCAAGCAAAGCCGATCGACCGGACAGTACGCGGTGGCCGGCGGACAACTGACGCTGACCGGCAGCGACGGGACGAAGTTCGCCGGCACGCTGGGCAGCGTGACGGCCAAGACGTTCGAGTTCACGCCCCCTACGAGCGCGAAGCTGACGTTCCAGAAGGCGGCGTAATGGTCTTGGGAGGGCGACGCTCCCGCGGAGCCGCGCTGCTCGGCAGGAGCCTCGCCCTCCCATTGCGTTTCAGTCCGCGGCCCCCCTCTTCGAGAACGACGATGAGGACGAATTCAAGTGGACAGCACTACCAAATAAAAAGGGCGGGCAACCCTTGGCCCGCCCCACGGCAGTTCGCCGCGGTGGTCGATCCGATGCTGGCCGGGCGGATTTCGCCGGGGCCACCGCGGTTACTTCACCACGATCTGCTTCGGAGCGACCTTCTCTGCCTTAGGCAGAGTAATGTGCAGAACACCACCTTCGAATTTAGCATCCACTTGATCTTCTTCAACCTCCGCCGGTAGGGCGAAGCCGCGGCGGAACGACCCGACTCGCCGTTCGACCCGGTGGAACGTCTTGCCCGTCTCTTCCTTCTCCTCTCGCTTCTCGCCGGTGATCCAGAGCGTTCCCTCGCGCAGCTCCACTTTCACGTCCTCCGGTTTCATGCCGGGCAACTCGACGGTCACCTCGACCGCCTTGTCGGTTTCAGCGATGTTTGCTTCCGGCAGGAACCTGCCGTCGCGTCCAAACATGCCCTCCGAACCGAGCATCTCCGTCATCCATTTCGGCCATTCCCCTTCCAACTCAAAGAGCCGCGGGAAACGGGTGGTCCAGGGTGTCAATCCGCGCGTCATGACTGGTCCTCCTCATTTCCAAGGACTTGGGTCGCGTCTCTTGCGCCGCGCCGGTGCGACCCAAGCAGCAACCGGCGCGGCCAACACCAGTTCGTCCATTTTGGCACATTCTTCCCTCCACGGAAAATAAGCGGCAACTGGAGTGCCAATTCGGGCGGCGGACAACGGTTTTAACGAAGGTCCGGATGATCGCCCTAAGCCTTCTCTCGGCCTTGAAATGAATCGACTAGGCCGACCTATCCGCCCTAAACGGCCGGCCGCCGTGGCGCGGGCCCATTCTCGTCGATCCGGAGTAGCCCGCTAATCGACCGGCACGAGCAGATGCGACGGGCAGACCTGGGCGATCAGCTCTTCCATGCCGCGGCGGTTGGGCATCGTGCGCAGGTCCGCAAACGCCCAACTGGTCCATGACGAGTGGCTGGTGAAGATGGTCAGGCTGTGAAAGTAGTTGTTGATATCGATCACCAGTTTGGTGACATCGTCCCAACTGGCGGTCTTTCCCTCGCAGCCGACGTGGGTCGCGCTCAACGACAATTCGCCGCAGGTCACTGTCTGGCCGGCCCGGATCTTCGCCAATTGCGCCGGGACCCAGTGCTCGGAAGTCTTCGCCCAAATCCGCTCTTCGAACCGGTCGTGGTCCTCCATCCACGCGCAGCGGAACTGCTGGCCCCCTTCGGTCCAGATGCGGCCGGAATGCCAAAGCAGCTGCGTCCATGGAATGAGCGTCTTCTTCTTCCCCTCGACCACCAGGGCGGCCTCGTCGTAGAAGAAAACGCTCGCCTTGGCCCCGCTGATTCTCGTCAGGCACACTGCCCCAGCCAGGACAATCGCTCCGACCAGCCCCATGCCGCCCATCACCCACGGATCGTTCAGTTGGCCGAGTTGGCCTTCCATCCGGATTTGCTCGTAAAGAAACGCCAACGTTCCCCCCGTCGCCGCCAAAAGCAACAGTGCCAGCACATACCGGCATTTGACGAACGCGGCATACAGCGGCTGCGGCCGGTGGATGTACTCCGGCAAACCGAGAGCTTCGATCTCGGTGGCCACCGCATCCCCTTCGAATACCTGAACGCCATCGACCCTAGGGTGCGACAGGGCTGGCGCTGGCAGGGGATTTGTCAAGCTGAACGTGGCACTCATGACCTGGGCTCCCTGGAAAACTTGAGGCAATTGCCTGGGAACTCTAGGTTGTGGACGACCGCTGTGCCGCCCCGCTCGCCCCCAGCCGGCGCAAGCGGTATAGACGGAATAAAGGGCGAGAGAGTTGGGGCGCCCGGTCGCACTTACTTGCGCTCGGAATACCCCAGTGCCAGGCGGCGGTCGGCTGATTTGAAATCGGCCTGGAGCCGGGCAATCGCTTCCGGGCTGACCGCGACATTGCCCAGGCAGACTGAGCTGAGGGCGGGAAACTTGACGAGTTCGGCCATGGCATCGTCGCCCAGCCCGGTCGAGTTGAGTTGCAACCCTTTGAGCTGCTTGAGTCCTTGGAGCCGGCGCAGATCGGCCGCCGTGACGTTGGTCTTGTTGAGGGCCAGTTGCTCCAGCGTGGTCAGGCGGCCGAGCGCTGCGAACTCGTCGGCCGAGAGCGTCATCGCATCCAGCCGCAGCCGTGTGACGTTCCCTGCGGGATCTTTCTCAATTCGCGCGACCGGCCCCTTGCTGTCCAATAGCTCGGTCCGCTCGATGCGGGCGAACAGATCGGCCTGGGGGTCAGCAACAAGTACCAACACGCCCAACAGCGCCGAACAGATGGGGATCATGCGACTTTTGTACCTTGGGCAACTATTTAGCGGACCAGTAACCTTGGCCCCAAAACTGTCGCAATTGGAATTATGCAAATCCCTGCCCCATTTACAATTCCTGCCTTTCAATTTGCAATTGGTCCGGACAGGCAGCATGACGTGTGCAAATTGCATAGAACGTTGAACCTTGAACTTTGAACTCTATTGAATGTCCGCCCCAGAAAAACCGATCGCCGATGAGATCATCCCCGCCGGCACGCTCCCTCCCCTGCGCGAGCGCGAAATGCCGTCGCCAATGCCGCTTCGCAAGATGATTGGCCCGAGCATCATCCTCGCGGGACTGGCGCTGGGCAGCGGCGAATTCGTCATTTGGCCTTACATCACTTTCAAGAGCCAGTTCGTGCTCTTTTGGGCGTGCCTGCTCGCCGTGACGATGCAGTATTTCCTGAACATGGAAATCATGCGCTGGACGCTCGCCACCGGCGAAAGCGCGCTCACCGGCATCATCCGCACGAGCCGTCACTGGGCGTGGATCATGCTCATTCTGAATATCATTCCCTGGATGATTCCGGCATGGGCCAAGGGGGCGGCCGAGCTGATCGGCTGGATGATCACGACGCCCCAGTTCGACGCTGCCGGCAAGACGATCTCCGGTCCCTACGACACCTGGATCGGCATCGCCGGCCTCTTGCTTTGCGGTGCGATTCTCACTGCTGGCCCGGTCGTGTATGAAACGGTCGAGCGCGTGCAGTTCTACCTGGTCGTCTTCATCATTGTCGTCGTCATTGCTCTAGCTGGCTGGCTGGTCGCGGGTCGGCCCGATGCCGTCGTCGCACAACTTGCGGCGGTTGCAACGCTCGGCTATCCGCAAATCCGCGAGCCGCTCGACCCCAACCTGACTCCGGTCCTCCTGCTCGGCGCGCTGGCCTTCGCGGGGGCCGGCGGCACGATGAACCTCTGCCAGAGCAACTACATCCGCGACAAAGGCTATGCGATGGGGGCCCACATCGGCCGCATCACCAGCCCGCTCACCGGCAACGAAGAGGCGATCAGCGAAGTCGGCTATCACTTTCCGCACACGCCCGAAAATCTGAGCCGCTGGCGGGCCTGGTTCCGGGGCGCCGCCTGGGAGCACTTCTTCAGCTTCTTCCTGACCTGCATTGTCTGCCTCACGCTGCTGACGCTCATCGCATATATTTCGTTCTTCGATGCCGCCGGTCAGCGGATTCCAGGTGCATCGCAAGACAAAGACATGGCCTTCGTCTGGGATGAATCGGTCCGCTTGGCCGAGTTGATTGGCCCGGTGGCCCGCTGGTTCTTCCTGGCGATGGGGGTCGCGATCCTTTTCACCACCGAATTCGGCGTGCTCGACGCCGCCAGCCGCATCTCGACCGACATCGTCAAGGTGACTTGGCTCCGCGACAACCCGCGGTGGAGCGAAGGAAGGCTCTATTTCACGTTCCTATGGGCCGAAATCCTACTGGCGTGCGTCATCCTCGTGCTCGAACGCTATGGCTATCCGCTCGGCGCGCTGGGCCTCTTTCAGCTCACGTCGGCGATGAACGGCGTGGTGATGTTCCTCTATGCCGCCGCCCTGCTCTATATCAACCGCTGGCGGCTCCCTCCGGCGATCCGCATGCCGGGCTGGCGGATGGCGATTCTGGCAGTCACCGTCGCCTTTTTCGGCACGTTCAGCGTGTGGGCCGGCTATGACGTCGTGTCGAAGTGGATCGAGTTTGTATTCCCTCTCGCTCTGGGAGGGGGCTAGGGTGAGGGTACTACTTGGTCAGCGCCGCGATTACAAATAGGACAATGAGACCCGCAGATGCGAGAATATTCAGCCCGCCGAGCACAATGCCGATCCATGCGTGCGCAGTTCCATGAATGGCCGGGTTGGCCGCCCGTCGCTGCAACCCCACAATTCCCAGCACCAGCGGCACGATGCCGAAGGGGACACCGACGAAGCAGCACACGAGTGACAGAATTCCCAGGTAATACGCCAGCAAGGCCGGCACGTTCTTATAGGGAATGACAACACTCGTCGCATCTCCTTGCGGAGGCGGCGGATACTGCTGGGGATATTGCGGAGATGAATAGGGATTCGACACGCGAGACTCCGCGGGGCTGTGTCTGGGCAGTTTATCTGAGCGGCTGAATTGCGACGTAGTGTGATCGCAAGGCGTCGTCGTCGCAACTAGCGCGGTGTCGCCCTAGAACGGCGCGTCGCCCGACGGCGCGGTGGCCAGCGCCTTGAGCGCATCGAGCGTCCGCAGCACGTCACTCAGGCTGATCTCGGACCAATTCGCCTGCTTGTGCCGCAAGATTGCCAGTTTTAGCGCGTCGAAGGCTTCTGCCAAATCATCCGGCAGCTCCGGCAAGTGCGCGAATGGCTGGACGAGCGCGGCCGGTTCGTCGCCGCCAACTTGTTCTGCGGCAGACTGGCTATTGCCTGCGAATTCTGCTTCGTCGCCAAAGTCCGGGCCCTCCAGTCGCGGGCCCAGTTGCACATCGCTCAACTCGCTGGTGATCGTCGCCCGGGCCGGATCGCTGGTGCGGGCCGGCTCGAAGTCTT
The DNA here is from genome assembly GCA_022614795.1 of Planctomycetaceae bacterium. GTDB lineage: Bacteria > Planctomycetota > Planctomycetia > Pirellulales > Pirellulaceae > CAYLLN01. Next base: position 10,933 of record JAKEHX010000383.1, read on the forward strand.
CATCGGTTTCGGCGGCGACGATGTCTTGTTTCTGCGGCCGCTCGCTCTCGAGCTTGCCCAGCGTCTGCCACCGCTCGTCGCGCATCCGCGCCACCGACCAGCCGCTGGCGACTGCCCCTTCCAGCCACATTTCGGCATCGTTCCAATCGAGGGCCGCTTGAAAGTGGCTCCAGTATAGCCCCGGGTATTGCTCGTGCACCTCGCCGAAGCGGGCGAACACCCGCCGCAGCCGCCCCACGTGCTGCCCGGTCACGCCGCCGACAAGCCGGGCCCACGCCTCATCGGCAAATTCGCCGGCCGCGAGCCCCTGAGCCGCCAGCGACGCCCGCCACTGCCCGATGATCCGCCCCTTCTGCCAGTTGGTCGTGCTTACCAGCCGGTTCCACTGACCGATGTACGGCTGCGACGCCGTCACGAGCGACGGGTCCAGCGGCGGCTCGACGGGCGGGGAGGACTGGACTGAAGACGGAGACTCAACGGCTTCCATGAGCAAAGATTCCTGGGAGACAGCGATTATTTCTGGGGAGAACGTGTCGATCGACGTCGATAGCGTGCGGTGATTTTCGCGCGAAGCGCACGCAACCTTAGCAGTTCTCGGCGGCTCGAAAAGGCGCGCGGCCGGGAACGCAAAAAGTGCCCGGTTTTTGCCGTTCGCCGCACAGCGCCAGCGCGTGGAGAAGCTGTCGATCCGCGAGGCTTGATCCGACTCCGGGAGTACTTGCCGGGGCCAATCCATCCGACCCCTTGGCGTAGGAAGGTGGTTACGCGACGATCAGCGGCATGGCCGTAGCGCACTTTGCCGATCGACTGGCCGCCGCCGCGGGCCGCGTCGGAAATCCCGTGCTGGTGGGCCTCGATCCGCGGGCGGAAAGCCTGCCGCCGGGGCTGATTTCCGGATCGGGACCCGAAGCGGCGGCTCGGGGATACGTTGCCTTTTGCCGCGGCGTGATCGATGTCGTCGCGCCGCTGGTCGCCGCGGTCAAGCCGCAAGCGGCGTTCTTCGAGCAGCTTGGGCCGGCCGGCTGCGTCGCCCTGAGCGAAGTGATTCGGTACGCCGCGTCAAAGGGCTTGCTGGTCATTCTTGACGGCAAGCGGAACGACATTGGCAGCACGGCCCAAGGCTATGCCGAGGCGTATCTGGGAGTAGGCGACGCCAGTCCCTGGGGGGCAGATGCGCTGACCGTGAGCCCGTATCTCGGCGACGACGGCCTCACGCCGTTTGTCGAAGTCGCCCAGGCTCGCGGCGCGGGCATTTTTGTTCTCGTGAAGACGAGCAATCCGGGGGGCAAGCGATTTCAAGACATCGTGGCCGACGGCCGTCCGCTTTATCGGCATGTCGCCGATTACGTGGAGACATTGGCGCATCAGACGGCCGGCCAGCACGGTTATGGATCGGTGGGCGCCGTGGTCGGCGCGACCTATCCCCAGCAGCTCGCCGAGCTGCGCCAAGTCATGCCGCATACGTGGTTTCTGATTCCGGGATTTGGCACTCAGGGCGGGTCGGCCAAAGACTGCGCTGCGGCCTTTGACGACCGCGGCTTGGGCGCGGTTGTCAACAACTCCCGCGGAATCATTTTCGCCCATTCCCGCAAGGAATTCGCCGGCCGAATTGGCCCCAGCCGCTGGCAAGAGGCGGTCGAGGCCGCAACCCGGGAAATGATCGAACAATTGCGGGCGGAAACGCCGGCCGGTCGGCTGGGTGTCTCGAATTCCTGACGCGGCTTGGCGCGGACGTTTGACTCTATTGACAGTAGTCTGCGCAGTTTCCAAAGACCTTCCGGGTCGTAGGGCTCTTAACATGAGCGGGCCGAAAAAAGCCGCGAATCCCCGGTGATTTTGACACAAGTTTCGTTTCCGCGCCCGCGGCGGCTTGCTACAGTCGAAGCTGGTTTTCATGCCGCGCGCGGGCCACTTGGCCGTGATCGCCGCGGCCCATTCCATGAGCCGCATCATGGCCCGCCCGCCTCAATCCGACGAAGTGGATCAGCTCTTGCTGAACGCCCGCCTGCGCGACGAGCTCGAGCCGTTTCTGGACGAGTCGGTCCACATTCTCGATTGCCGCCGGCTGCCGACGCCCGAGGAGAACGAGTTTCTCGCCCAGATGCTGGCCTGGGAGCGGGCCCCGGTCTTACCGATCAGCCGCTGGTTTGATCCCGAACTGGTGCTGCCCGTGCCCGATCGGCTGACCGACGCGCAACTGTCGAACTTGCTCACCGAAACGCTGGGCCGGCTCTACGACCAGCGGATCGTGCTCGATTTCACGGAGCACCTGAGCGATCGGCAGCTCTACACGCTGATCATCCGCGACATCCTCCCCTCGCACGAGAAGAAGATCGATCTACCGCGAAATTATCTGCACTGGCATTGCCTCGACATGGATGCCTCGCCGGAGGTTTGGCTGACGTACTACGCCAGTGAGGAGGAGCGCGAGGCGTGGTCTGAGGAGTCGGGCCAGACTTTGCCGCCGCAGAAATCGCCTCCCTATCCGCGAAAGATGCCGCGCCGGCCGACGCAGACGTAGCCCTTGGATTGGCCAAGCCGTTATGCGTTGAGTTTTTCTGGGATTATCGAAACTCTCGCTTTTCTTGCGGGCGCCACAAAGGGTATTGACACCGCGGCCGGTCTTGGTAGATTTCTGTCACAACTGAGACTCAATATCATTTGCGAAGCGCCAGCCCGACGCCCCTCAGCAACGACTAGCCAGCCACAACTCGCATTGGTTCTCGACCCACCAGCGCCGGAAGTGAGTCTCGCCGGTTGCTGGATTTGCGATGAGGTGGTCTATGTCCGTATGCTCCTGGCGTGGGAGGGCGATCGCGCAACGCGCCGCCTTCACCCTGGTGGAACTACTCGTGGTGATTTCCATCATCGGGATCCTCGTGGCTCTGCTTCTGCCAGCCGTGCAGGCTGCCCGCGAAGCGGCCCGCCGCAGCAGTTGCCAGAACAATCTCAAGCAGATCGCCCTGGCCGCCCACAACTATCACGACACCTACAACTTCCTGCCCCCCGCATCGACCAGTCCGACGCTAGCCGGCAGCAGCGGTTTTGCCGCGATCCTGCCGTTTCTCGAACGGTCCAATATCTACACGCTCTACGATTTCTCGCGGGGCAACAGCGATCCGGTGAATCTGGCGGCCGTGTCGCAGCGGATTGGAACATATCTCTGCCCGTCGTGCGTGTTTGCCCGCCCGGTTCCGATTTCGGGTTGCGATGCGAATGACCGCGCCCCAGGCACCTACGCCTTCTCGACCGGCTCGCTCGATCCGTGGGGAGCCAACAACGGCGCGATTGCCACCGCCCAGACGCCGCAAACCAGTTTCGCGTCGATCCTGGACGGCACTTCTAACACCCTGCTCGCCGGCGAGTCGCACTGGAATTTCCGCGACTACCTGTGGGGCAGCGCTCCGCCCACCCCTTGCTCCGGACAGGTCCGCGGCGGATTTACCTACTGGTCGTCCCCTTATCCGCTTGCCACGGCCTTCACGACCCGAGGGCCGTTCAATCCGAAGGCGATGGCGGGCGACAGCACCCGGCTCTCGAATTTCCGCAGCAATCACCCGGGCGGCGTGAACATGGCCAATGTCGATGGCTCGATCCACTTTTGGGCGGAGACCATCGATCACGCCGCGCTCGACGCGGCCGCCACGCGCGACGGCGGCGAAGCTCTTCCCAGCCCCTAAGTCCACAACTCACCATGACTCACTACTTTCGTTTGCTCGCCAGTGCGGCGACGGCCGTCACCCTTGCCCTGGCGTTGATTAGCGCTAGCGGCTGTGGCCAAAGCGGCCTGCCTCGCGGGGCCGTGAAAGGACACATAACGATCGGCGGCCAGCCCCTTGGCAAGGGACGCATCCTCTTTCTGCCCATCGCTCCCAGCAAAGGACCTGCCGTTTCGGCGACTATCGTCAATGGCGAATATCAGTTGGAACGCCGCGAAGGTCCCATTGCCGGGGCAAATCGCGTCGAGGTCGAGGCCGACCTGAACCTCGGCTTTGCGATTGACGACGAAGCCGCATTTGCCCGCCGCGGCGGCCGGCCCTTGCCGCCCAATCCAGTGCCCGCCGAATTCAACCGCAATTCCAAGCTCGTGATCGAGATCAAGCCGCGTGAGCAAAATTCGCTCGACATTTCGGTGCCCGCTGCCGCGCACGTCGCGGCAGGAGCACGGTTTTAGATTCTGCCGTCCTGAAAACTCACAACACCTGCCTGCAGGAGCCGTCCGATGAAAACCAGGTTATTGGCGATCACCGCGTTCACAGTGTTTTTCGCGCTGGCAGCCTCATCGCCAGCGTGGGCGCATTTTGTCTGGATCACCGTCGCCAAGGACAGCGCCGGCCAGCCGCAGGCGCAAGTCCATTTCAGCGAACTGGCCGAACCCGACAGCGCCAACCTGCTCGATAAGGTCGCCGCCGTCCAAGTCTGGACCCGCACCGACTCTGGCCAGCCAAAGACGCTCAAGCTCGCCAAACAGATCACCGACGAAATTGGCTCGTGGGTCGCTCCCATCGACGCCGGGACATTCGCAGTTTCCGGTTCGATCAAGTACGGCGTCCTCGATCGCCGCGGTATGACGTTCCTCTTGTGGTATCACGCCAAGCATCTCGACGCCGGCGCCGCTGATTTCAAGGCTCTGGCTCGCGACGAGCGTCTCACGTTCGACCTCGTGCCGCACGCTGGTGCAAAGTCCTTCGAGCTCGAGGCCCTGTTCGACGGCAAGCCGGCCGCGGGGAGCGAAGTGGTCGTGCTCGATCCCGAAGGGAACGAATCGACGAGCAAGACGAATGCCGAGGGCCGTCTTTCGCTGCCTTCCAGCAAGCCGGGCCTCTATTCGATCCGGGCCAAGTGGACGATCGAAAAGTCCGGCACCGAGGATGGCAAGGCCTATCCGCAGGTCGTCCACTACAGCACGCTCGCGCTTCGCGTGCCAGAGAAATCCCGCGAGCCCGCCGCGCAAGCGTCCGTCGCTCAACCATCCGCGGCGGAACTGCTCAACCGGGCGCGTGAAGGACGGGTGATTTGGAGCGGCTTTCCAGGATTCGAGGCCGACTTGACGCTCTATGCCGAAGGCCGCCAGCAGCAAGGCCGCGTTGTGGTCGCCGCGGACGGCGGAGTGACGCTGACTGGCTTCAAGCTCAAGGACGACCAGCCGATCGTCACCGCGCTCCGCTCGCTCGTCGGGCATCGCCTGGGGAGCGGCGAGTCGGACGACCGCGTCTCCTTCGCCGACGAACAGACGGACCATCCGCTCGGGCGGCTGATCAAACTCGATTACGACTCAGCCATGGCCAGCACCTACCGCCTCAAGGACGACGTGATCCGCGAAGTGAATCGCCAGATGGACGGGGGCCGCTTCACGATCTCGGTTTTCGACGTCAATCGCAGCGCCGAAGGAAAGTACCTGCCCGGCTACTACACCGTGAACTTTTGGAACAAGGACGGCTCGCTCCGGTCGAGCACATCGGTTCGCGAGACGTGGGTCCGCGTCGGGCAGTATGACCTGCCGGCGACGCACGTCTCCGTCGCGGCCGGCAAGGACGAGCACAAGAACGTCTCGATGAAGTTCAGCAATCACAAGCTGCTGAAGTGACTTGAAATTCAAACCACGTGCTACCGCAACCTCGAGCTGCCGGCCTATCTCCGCGGCCTAGCAGCCGAGGTTTGCGGCGCAATCCTGCTGACGAAGCTGGCCATGTCCGAGCCGCCGCCCACAACTGATCTGCCGCCGCAGGCCGCAGCCGAATCGGGACAGTCGCCACAGCCGACGACTCGCGATTCGTGGCGCTCGGAAGAGCTCCTCGGCGAGCGGACCGAGGTGCTGATCGTCCACGGCAACGAGGTTTATCGCCTGCGGCGGACGCGGCAGGATAAGCTGATTCTTTATAAGTAGGTTCCGCGGGTAGGTCCCGGCCGCCGGGCGGGACCTGTGGTCCGCTCGCTCCGCGAGCGGAAGTCCTCATCGTTCCCTCCTGCTCTTGATCCTCTTCCTACTCGTACTCTTCCTCTGACTCCTTCTCCTCCCGTGGGTCAGCCGCGCTGTGCAGAGAAAGAGCAGGATGAAGAGTACGAGTAGGAAGAGGAGTAAGAGTTAGAGCGAGATTAAGAGTAGGAAGGCAGTCAGCCTGGGGGACCTACCCCGATTCCACGATCACGTTCCCATACTGGATCGTGTCTCCCGTCCGGATCAGGCCAATCGCCTGGGGCACCCGCCGCTTGAACTCGACGTGCGGCTCGTGGGTGATGCTCACGCCAGCGAGCGCAGCGGCAAAGCGGCCGCGAACTTCGGGCGTGTTCTCGCGCAAGAACTCCTCCGCCATCCAGGCTTTGGCGACGACGAAATGCGGCCGAATGGCCGCCAGCACTTGCACCACGGTCGGCACATCATCAACGAGCGACAGGTCCACCGTTTCGATCATCGGCCAGAAGGGAAAACCCCGGTCGGCAATGACGAGCGTGTTGGTGTGCCGCACGCGGGCCAGCAGCGAAAGAACATGCGGATTGAGAATGCCGGTTTTGAGCATTACGAACCTCGCCGCGAAATTGCCACGGATTTTACTTGCGGTAATTGATCTTGCATCAGCGGGGGGCTACACTACGCCCGCCCGTTGGCCAAGTTTGTGTCTGCGGTTTCGCTCTCCCGCGATTAGGAGCCCGAAGATGCGTATCGTGCATTGGCTAAAGTCAGTTTTTAGCGCCCCC